>NZ_JIAK01000014.1 GCF_000620765.1 Desulfovermiculus halophilus DSM 18834 | reverse complement strand
CGATCTCCCGGCCCACCTTCAGCTTGGAATCATCCACCACCTCAATGGCGTTGACCAGGGAGGCGTACGGATAATCCAGCATGGCCGCCAGCATCCCCCCTACCTGGGCCGCGCCCTCGTCGGCCTGGGCTCCGGTCAGGATCAGGTCGTAACCGCCCTTTTCCACAACCCCTTTGAGTATCTTGGCCACACCCTTCCCGTCCGAGCCGGCAAAGGCATCGTCGGACAGCAGAATACCGTTGTCCGCGCCCATGGCCATCTCCCGGCGCAGGACCTCTTCCGAGTCCTCGTCGCCAACCGTGACCACGGTCACGCTGCCCCCCAGCTTGTCTCGTAACTGGATGGCCTCTTCCACCGCGTAGTTGTCCCACTCGTTGACCGAGTAAACCAGATCGTCACGCTCAATGTCGTTCCCGGCCGCGTTGATCTCGATCTCGTTCTCGGCCGTGTCCGGTACTCGCTTTACACAGACCAGAATGTTCATACGTCCTCCTGGCTTGGTTCATTGTATACGCTTTATTGCTCCCAGGCCCTACGTGCTTGCTTCTCCTGACCGCTTCATGGGGCTCTGCACTGGTAGCCCAAAAGCTTCTCATCAGGTTTCCACGCAGGGCCCGGGAACCATACAGTCAAACATGAGAACAGAAGAGGGCGAATGATTATTCGCCCCTACTGCCCACTCGCCAGTCTTCTTGCAGAATCAGACTGGCGGCTTCTTGCAAAGAACAGATAACTGATAACCAATAACAGGCCGCCAGAGGCGGAGCTGTCAACAACCTAGCAGTCTCTATTTCCCGCCGAAGCTGTCTTCCGAGATCTCGACCACTGCCCCGCCCAGCTTCTGAATGGACTTCATCTTGCCCATGGTGGTGGGCAGCACGTTTTCCACAAAGTACTGGCAGGACTTGATCTGGCCTTCGTAGAAGGGCGCATCCTTCTTCTTGGCCTTGTCCAGCTTCTGGGCGGCAACATTGGCTCTCCACAGAAGCATCCAGGCCATGGCCACGTCGCCGCTGACCTCCATGAAGGAGTAGGCATGGGAAAATGCCTGCAGCACTTCTTCGGACATGGCCTTGCCGCCCAGGTGCATGGCCACCTCGCCCAGCTTATTCAGAGCCTTTTCCAGCTCCTCCGCATAGGAGGCAACAGCCTCGATCTCTTTGCCCGCCTTGATGGTCTTCTGCATCTCGGCCATCAGGTCCATAATGGCCTGGCCCTTCTTCAGCCCCAGCTTGCGGCCCAGAAGATCCATGGCCTGAATCCCGTTGGTCCCCTCGTAGATCATGGTGATCCGGCAGTCCCGGAGCAGGAGCTCCTGGGGGTATTCCTTGGTATAGCCGTACCCGCCGTAGACCTGAATCCCGGTATTGCATACGTCCAGGGCCCGGTCGGTGACGTAGCCCTTGCAGATGGGGATGAGCACGTCGATGATGCCCTGGTAGCGGTCCTTTTCCTCTTCGGTTTCGGCCATCTCCTTCATGTCTTCGCAGTAGCCCACATAGTAGATCAGGCTGCGCATGCCTTCCACATAGGACTTCATGGACAGGAGCATGCGCCGAACGTCCGGATGCTGGATGATGGGCACTGCTGAAGCGCTCTTGTCCATCATGTTCAGCAGATGCCGGCCCTGAACCCGCTCCCGGGCATAGTTGACCGCGTTCAGGTAGGAGGCGCTGGCGCAGGCCAGGCCCTGCATGCCCACCAGGAGCCGGGCCTCGTTCATCATCAGGAACATCTCCCGCATGCCCTTGTTCTCCTGGCCCAGGAGCAGGCCGCGGCACTTGCCCTTGCTGCCCAGGGCCAAGGTGCAGGTGGAGCTGCCGTGGATGCCCATCTTCTCCTCGATCCCGGTGCAGACCACGTCATTGAACTCGCCTAAACTGCCGTCCTCGTGCACCCAGTACTTGGGCACGATGAACAGGGAAATCCCGGATGTTCCGGCTGGAGCGCCCTCAACCCGGGCCAGGACCGGATGAATAATATTCTCGGTCATGTTGTGCTCTCCGCCGGAGATGAAGATCTTGGTCCCGGAGATGGAGTACGTTCCATCGTCGTTCTTCACTGCTGTGGTGGTCAGGGCGCCCACGTCGGATCCCGCCTCCGACTCGGTGAGCAGCATGGTCCCGGTCCATTCCCCGGTGAACATCTTCTTCAAGAACAGCTTCTTCTGCTCTTCGGTCCCGAAGGCCTCGACGAGCTTGCCCGCGCCGTGGGTCAGTCCGACATACATCTGCAGGGCGTAGTTGGCTCCGACCAGATAATCGGAGACCGCCATGCTCACTGTGCGGGGCATGCCCTGTCCGCCCCACTCCGGATCCTCGGTCACAGCGGTCCACTCTCCGTCCCGCAGGAGCTGATACACACGGTGAAACTCTTCCGGGACCGTGACCGACCCGTCCTTTTCCAGGACCACGCCCTTTTCGTCCCCTATCTTGTGGGTGGGCAGGATCTCCTTGATGGCCAGGTTCCTGGCCTCATTCACGATCAGATCGATGGTCTTTTTGTTGAACTCGGCGAACTTGTCGTAGGAGCTGATCTGCCCCACGTCCAAAAGTTCATGCAGGACAAAATCGACATCGCGGCGGTCTGCAATCTGTTGAGCCATGAGAGTCTCCTTAAAATTTTATACGGTTGTCATTGGGTTATGTCGTTTATGTTGCAAAAATGAGCCTGGTTCTTGTGGAAGACGCGGCTACCCTCAACCCCTGTCCATGTTTGGTCCCATTCACGGATCTGCCTTCTGTCCTCCCCCTCCGCCTTCTAACCTCTGTCCTCCGACCTCTGACCTCTGATCTCTGACTTCTGATCTCTGTCTTCCGTCTTCTGTCATCTGTCTTCCGTCTCTCCGATTCCCTGGACAAAAAGCTCGACCAGCGAGCCGGCCGTGGAGGTCAGGGAATAGGTCCGGCTGGAATACAGCCAGGAGGTGATCACCTCGTCGATAGCCCCGATGATCAGCTGCTTGACCAGGGGGACGGAAAGATTTTTCCGGATCACCCCTTCCTGCTGCCCCTGGCTGATGATCTCGGAGACCAGTCCGAAGTACATGTCCGACATCTCCTTGACCTTGGCGTCAGAGACCTTGCGCCGGACTTTGGTCTCGGTCTGATAGACCACCGCCATCTCCCGGTTCTGCTCAAACTCATAGAGGTGGCGATGAATGAGCTTTTCCAGCTTCTCCAAGGCATTGTCCGCCAGGCCGACCTCTTCCTTGAACCGGTCGAACACCAGGGCCGTCTTGTAGCTGAAAAAATTTTCCAGGATATCGTCTTTGTTCTTGAAATACAGATAGATGGTTCCGTCCGCGACCCCGGCTTCCTTGGCTATTTGCGAAACAGTGGAATTGTGATATCCACTGCGGGCGAAGACCCGGATGGCCGCTTCCAGAATGGTCTGATACTTATTGCTTTTTTTGGAATTTGAATTTGACGTTGACATTCGCGGTCCATCTTTTAAAGTGCTTACAGCGCAATGAATGAACATTCATTCAGAAATGAAGTAGCAACATCCATACGGGTTGTCAAGCCAGAGTGGCGGATGATTTTCCCCGCTCTTCGACACAGAAAGTGGAATTGCATACATAAGAGTTTGCCATCTCTTCTGTGTGCCGTAAGCGACAGGCCCGCACATTTTCTTGGTCCCGCCAAAAGGGGGAAACCAGGCACTCACATGCATGATATGCTCAGTCCATCTGAAAGCAATGTCCATCATGTGAGTGCCTGGAGGGGGCAGGGATCCCCCTTTGGCGGGGCTTAGAAAATACCGGGCCGAAAGTGGGCACACAGAAGAGGTGGCAAACTCCAAAAATCCACAGGCTACGTCGAAGAATCATTTTCCCGCCCATCTCTTCGCAACCCGTATAGTCCACCTTCAACACCCTGTGAGGCTCAGTCTTATGCCCCTGTCCACCCGTGCCCTTTTCCGGGCTCCGCTCCAGCCGGAACCGAAGAGCAGAAGCCAAGCCGTCCCGGCTGGCAGGCGACAGCCCGAGTCCCCGCCCCACAGCCGCCCCTTGCGCATAGCCCTGCTCGGCTACCGCAGCAATCCCTATTGCGGCGGGCAGGGGATATACATCCGCTACCTGAGTCAGGCCCTGGCCCGGCTGGGACACACTGTGGACGTAATTTCCGGGGAGCCCTACCCGGAGCTTCCCCCGGAAGTAAACCTCATCCCCTTGCCCGGGATGAACCTGTACAGCTATGCCAAGCCCACCCAGGGACTCAAGGACCGTGGTCTGCACTCGATGACCGATGTCCTGGAGTACGCCAGCTTCATCAGCGGCGGATTTCCCGAGCCCTACGCCTTTACCCGCAGGCTGGCCGCCTTTTTTCAGGATCAGCGCCCAGACTACGACATCATTCACGACAACCAGAGCCTGGGCAGCGGGCTGCTCAGCCTTCTCCGGGCCGGCCGGGCCGTGGTTTCCACGATCCATCATCCGATCACCAGGGACATGAACCTGGCCCTGGCCAATGAGCCGGAGTGGGGCATGCGCCTGCTTATCCGCCGCTGGCACCGTTTTCTGGCCATGCAGAAACGGGTTGCCCCCAGATTGAGCCGGATCATCACCGTCTCCGAGCAGTCCAAAAGGGATCTCATCCAGGATTTCCGGCTGCAAGCTAAGGACATCTCCGTTGTTTTAAACGGCGTGGATACCGATACCTTCGCACCTCGGCCGGACATCCGGCGTATCCCCCGCCGGATCATGGCCACCGCCAGCGCAGACGTGCCCTTGAAGGGCCTCATCCACCTTCTGCAGGCCGTGTCCGGACTCATAACCGATTATCCGGACCTGGAGCTCGTGGTCCTGGGCCGGCCCAAGGCCAACGGTCCAACGGCCAGACTGCTGAACCGGTCCGGACTGCACGGCCATGTGCGCTTTATCCACGGCCTGAGTACAGACGAGCTGGTCCAGGAATACGCCAGAGCCAGCTTGGCCGTGGTTCCGTCCCTGTACGAGGGGTTCGGTCTGCCGGCAGCAGAAGCCATGGCCTGCGGGGTGCCGGTTGTGGCCACAGACGCCGGCGGCCTTCCGGAAGTGGTGGGCAACGCCGGATGCATTGTCCCGCCGGCGGACGCCACGGTCCTGGCCGCTGTCATCAGATCCCTTTTCAACAATCCGGAAAGTCTGGAAAGTCTGGGCCGGGCCGGACGGCAGCGGATGCTTTCAAGATTTACTTGGAGGCGGGCTGCGGAGGAGACAATCGGTGTGTACCGGCAAGTGCTCGAAGAATTGGGGAGTTGAGAGATTTATCGTTCCCATGCTCTGCGTGGGAACGGGAACCGGACCCTCCTGGGTCCATATAGACGGCAAACTGCAAAAATCCACAGGCTACGTCGAAGAACCGAATCTATGATGTTCTATGTGTATATGTTTGATCAATCAGGCAAATTTGGCCCCATATGCTGACAATTCGCCCTGAGTACTTAGGCCTCAAGCCCGGCCAGCTGGTGGTTGATCTCGGCTGCGGACACGGACGGCATGTGCAGGCCCTGGCCTGGGAACATCCGGTCCGCATTCTGGGGCTGGACCTGGACCCGGATTCCGCAGCCGCCAGCCGCAAGGGTTTGCACGAACTGCTTCCGGCGGACGATCCCCGCTGCTCCCGGTGCCTTCTGGCCGCCGGAGACTGCCTGGACATTCCTCTGCCGGACAACAGCGCCGACCATCTCATCTGCTCCGAGGTCCTGGAGCATCTCTGCGACTACAACCGGGCGGTGCAGGAAATCCGCCGGGTGCTCAAGCCCGGCGGCACTCTAGCGGTCAGCGTGCCCCGGTTCTGGCCGGAACGGGTCTGCTGGGCCTTAAGCCGGGATTACCAGCACGAGCCGGGCGGACATGTGCGCATCTTCCAGGCCTCCTCGCTGCGCCTGGAGATCCAGCGCCTGGGGTTTCGCTTCCGGCGCTCCCATCACGCCCATGCCCTGCACGCACCCTACTGGTGGCTCAAGTGCCTGCACTGGTCCAGGCGGGAGGACTGGCCGCCGGTAAGGCTCTACCACCGCCTGCTGGTCTGGGACATGCTGGACAGGCCCTGGTTGACCCGGAGCCTGGAACGAGTGCTCAATCCGGTCATGGGCAAGAGCGTGGTCATGTATTTTACAGCCTATGAGAATCGCTAACTGAAAGGCAGCCCCCAGTGACGACTCTGTTTCTTCCTGTCGGACAGCTCTCCAGGCAGACCATCCTGCATACAGCCCGCTGCATTGCAGATACCCAGCTCCCGTCCGGAGCCATCCCCTGGTTCGATGGACATCTCCTGGATCCCTGGGATCACGTGGAGGCAGCCATGGGCCTGTCCATCGCCGGTTTCCAGGTCCAGGCCGCAAAGGCCTACCGCTACCTGGCCCGGATCCAGGAGGCGGACGGCGGGTTCTGGCCCGCCTATGCCGACACCGTCCCCCTGGACAGGACCCGCAAGGAAACCCATCACAGCGCCTATTTGGCCACCGGCGTGTGGCATCATTACCTGATCACCGCTGACCGCATGTTCCTGGAAGAGATGTGGCCCCATGCCGGGGCCGGGCTGGATTTTGCCTGCGAACGGCAAACCCCGCACGGGGAAATCGCCTGGACCGTGAATGATCGCGGCCATGCCTATCCGGACGCATTAGTCACCGGATGCAGCTCCATCTACAAGAGCCTGGAGTGCGGATGCCAAATCAGTCAGGAACTGGGGGACGAACGTGCAGACTGGATCCCGGTGCGCAGGAATCTGGGCCGGGCAATCAGGAACTCGCCCCACCGCTTCGATCGGACCTGGGCAAGCAAGGCCCGGTATTCCATGGACTGGTTCTATCCCGTGCTCTGCGGGGTTATCACCGGTCCCCGGGCCAGTCGCCGGTTGCTGGAGCGCTGGGAAGAGTTTGTCCTCCCCGGCCTGGGCTGCCGGTGCGTGAGCGATGAGCCCTGGTTCACCGTGGCCGAGACCTGCGAGCTGATCATGGCCCTGACAGCCGCAGGGCACAGAGGGAAAGCGGCTTCTCTGTTTGCCGACCTGCACCGGGCCAGGCACAGGGACGGGTCATTCTGGACCGGATACCAGAGCGAGCTGGACATTTTCTGGCCCCGAGAACGGCCCACGTGGACGGCCGGGGCCGTTCTCCTGGCGGCCGACGCCCTGGCCGGACTCACTCCGGCGGCACACCTCTTCACATCAGCCGCTCCCTGCAGGGCCTTGATCCCTGAGGCTAGGGAAGTCTTCGCCGCAGACAGCCCAGGGTAGTGACCATGGGCAGCTCTTCAAACAGGCCGGAAGCCAGGGCCAGCTTGTAGATCTCGTACGGGGCCTGCCCGCCCTGCTCCGGATCGGGAAAGATGTCGTGGACGGCCAATATACCCCCGGGCCGGATCCATGATGCCCAGGACCGGTAATCGGTCAGCGCGCTTTCCAGGCTGTGCCCCCCGTCGATGAACACCAGGGACACCGGGGTAGCCCAGGCCTTTGCCGTCAATGCGGAAGGGGCGACTACCGGCACTACTGTCTCTTCCAGCCCTCCCAGGCGCAGGGTCCGCTGGAATGCGGGGAAGGAGTTTATGGTCCCCAATTGGGGATCGTACAGATCCCGGTCGTGGTATTCTTCACCGGGCTGATGCTCTTCCGATCCCTTATGGTGGTCGATGGAAAAGAGGACGCCACCGGATTCTCGGGCCCCGGTCCCCAGATACAGGGTGGACAGCCCGCAGTAGCTGCCGATTTCCAGACAGGGGCCGTGCGGTGCGCACTCCCGGCCAAGAGCAAACAGGGCCTCGGCCTCCTCCCGGGCCAGAAAGCCCTTGATCTGTTCGGCGACTGCATGCAAATGGTCAAGCGGCATGATTGTTCCTGTAGGGGCTATAAAAAACTGCTCACCAGTCACTTTGTCACTGCCTGCAGAAACTCCACAATCCGGGCGAATCCCTGATCAAAGATCTCCCGGTTGGACCTGGGACCGCGCGACGCCCGCAGGATGGCCGAAGGATGGATAAGAGGAATCGTGTTCTTTTTGAACACCTGGCCGGAATTGGCCGTGATCCGGCCGGAAATATTGCAGACCTGCATGGCCTTGGCCCCCAGAGGCACGTACAGCCGGGCCGGGAAGCGGGCAATGATCCCTCTGAGCATGGGCAGACAGTGCTCCAGGACCTGATCCGGTTCCGGAATGGCTGCTTCGTTCTGGGTATGACAGAGGATGAAGTTGGATATCAGCCAGGTACTCCCCGCAGGAAGATCCTGCATCCGCTCGCGCAGCTCCCGCCCGGCCGGACCGACAAAGGGCCGGTCCTGTTTGACCTCCTCCCGTCCGGGATTTAACCCCAAAAAGGCCACATCCACCGGTCCCAGAGCGTCCCGGTTGGTGTCCAGGACCACGGTCGGAGCCCCGAACAGGGGACAGGACCGGCATTCAGGCCTGGCTTGGACCGTATCTTTGACCAGGGATATAAAGTCAGCCACACTGAAGGACTGGTTCCCGTCCGGTCCGGAAAACGATTCCGCTCCCCTCTTTTGATCAGTTTCCGCTCCCACCCCAATCTCCTGACTATTTGCGTGTAAACAAAACAGGCTCTTCGACACAGAAAGTGGAATAGCCTACATAAAAGTTTGCCATCTCTTCTGTGTGCCGTGAGCAGCAGGCCCGCACATTTTCTTGGTCACGCCAAAAGGGGGAGACCCGGCACTCACGTGCATGATAAGCTTTCGTCACACAGAAAGCAGTGATCTGCATGATCAAATCCTAGCCCAAGGGCTTGGTGATGACAATAAAAATACCCCCACGCACTGCGTGGGGGCATTTTTATCATAATCTCTTTCCACAGAAAAATGATTACACTTTCTCAAAGATCCCGGCTGCGCCCATGCCCCCGCCGATGCACATGGACACGATGCCGTAGCGGACATCCTGCCGATGCATCTCGTGGAGCAAAGTGGTGGTCAGCTTGGCCCCGGTGCATCCCAGGGGATGGCCCAGGGCGATGGCCCCGCCGTTCACATTGGCGATGGACTGATCGATGCCCACCTTGCGCATGCAGTACAGGGCCTGGGAGGCAAAGGCCTCATTCAGCTCGAACAATCCGATGTCGTCCAGGGACATCTTGGCTTTGTCCAGGACCCCGGGGATGGCCTCAGAGGGACCGATGCCCATGAGCTCCGGCGGAACGCCCTTCACGTCGTAGGCCACGAATCTGGCCATTGGATCCTGGCCCAGCTTTTTCAGAAAGTCCTCGGAGACCACCAGGGTCACGGCCGCGCCGTCGGTCATCTGGGACGAATTCCCTGCGGTCACCGACCCACCGGCCTTGAACGGGGACTTGAGCTTGGCCATCTTCTCCATGGTGGTCCGGCGCGGACCATCGTCGATATCCACCACTTCGGTATCCTTGACCAGCTGATCCTTGACCACCTTGGTCCGCTCCACCTCAACCGGGACGATCTCCTCCGCAAATTTCCCGGCCTCTATAGCCTGCAGAGCCCGCTCGTTGCTCTGCAGCCCAAAGGTGTCCTGGTCCTCCCGGGAAACATTGAACTGCTCTGCCACCTTTTCGGCCGTGATGCCCATGGAGGCGTAAGCCTGGGGCCAGTTGGAGATCAGATCCGGATTGGCGCTGAACTTGTTTCCGCCCATGGGGACCATGGTCATGGACTCCGTGCCTCCGGCCACGATGCAGTCGGCAAATCCAGCCATGACCCGTTCCGCGGCCATGGATATGGACTGCAGGCCGGAGGAGCAGAACCGGTTCACGGTCTGTCCGGGGACCGTATACGGCAATCCGGCGTTCAGGGCCACCATGCGGCCCACATTCATGCCCTGCTCCGCCTCCGGAAAAGAACAGCCCAGGATAACGTCTTCGATCTTTTCCGGATCGACCTTGGTTTTCTCCAGCAGACCCTTCAAGGCCACCGTGGCCAGGTGATCGGGCCGGACGTTGGTGAATTTTCCCCGCTTGGCCTTGCATCCGGGGGTCCGTACAGCCTTGAGTATATAGGCGTTCGCCATGATTATCTCCTTGAAGTAGAATTTGTAAAATTTTGATCAGTCTTCTGCTCAAAATTTTAATTTCTCAACGGCTTGTTGGTCTTCAGCATGTGGTTGATCCGATCCACGGTCTTCTGGTTGCGGCAGAGCTGGACAAATGCGGCCCGCTCGATATCCAGGACGTACTGCTCCGTGACCGGGGTCCCGGCATCCACATCACCGCCGGTGATCACGTCGGCCACCACACCGCCCATCTCGTATTCGTACTCGGTGATGAAGCTGCCTTCCTTCATATTCCACAGCTGGGACTTGACGCTGGCGGCCACACTGCGGCCCGGAGCCTTGATCACCGCCGGCTTGCGCGGTCTATAGTTCTTGGCCAGGCTGAGGACCTTCTGCTTGGCGTCCCCGATCAGGCTGTCGATATCCATGGTCACGGCATCTGCAGGGGTCATATAGCCCAGCCCATAGGCTTCGTCCGCCCCCATGCTCACCTTGGCCATGGCGATGTTCTCGAAGTACTTGAAGATCAAGGGCTGAACATCCAGACCGAAACGCTCGGCAGCCTGAACGGCCCGGACGCAAAGCTCCTTGGTCCCCCCGCCTGCGGGCAGAAGGCCGACGCCCATTTCCACCAAGCCCATATACGTTTCCACATGGGCATTGATCGCATCCGAATGCAGGCAGAACTCGCATCCCCCGCCCAGGGCCATCTGAAATGGAGCGGCCACCACCGGGACATGGGCATATTTCAAGGCCATGCTTGCATCCTGGAACTTTTTGACCGTGGCCTCCAGCTCGTCGAACTTGTTTTCGGCAATCCCCACGGCCAGCATGAACAGATTGGCTCCTACTGAGAAGCGCTCACCCTGGTTGCCCAGGACAATGCCCGCGCCCTCGTTCTCCGCCCGCTGCACGCAGGTGAAGACCATATCCAGCATGTCGTCGCTGATGGAGTTCTGGGGGGAATGGAATTCAAGGCAGTAGACCCCCTCGCCAATATCCACAATGGAGGCGTTGTCGCAGGTTTCGACCACGCCCTTGGAGGACTTGACCAAAGAGAGCTCAATCTGATCCTCGGTGACCGGGACCTTTTTGTAGTCTTTGCTCTGCAGGTCGAAGTAATAGCGGATCCCGTTTTCAATTTTATAAAAGGATGGAACAGCATCCAGGCCGTCCGGAATAGCGACCCCGTCCTTTGCCGCCCGCTGCACGAAATCCTGGATCCCGATGGCGTCGAACATCTCGAATGGGCCGAGCTCCCAGTTAAAGCCCCACTTCATGGCGTTGTCTATGTTCACCACGTCGTCGGCGATCTCCGGGATACGCTTGAAGGAGTACAGCAGGGTGTCCCGCAGGCTGCGCCAGGCGAACTCCGCGGCCTGGTCATCTCCGCCGATGACCGCCTTGAGCTGCTCTCCAGTGGTCTTGGCCATCTTGGCGAACTTGATGGACTCGAACTTCGGCTTCTGGGAGGGCTTGTATTCTCCGGCTTCATAGTCCCAGTACAGGATCTGGGTCCCTTCCGAGGTCTTTTCCTTCTTGTAGAAGCCCTGCTTGGTCTTGTTCCCCAGCTGCTTGTTCTCCACCATCTTTTGGACCCAGTCCGGAAGCTTGAACACCTCCCGCTCCTCGTCGTCGACCAGGGCGTCATAGGAGTTGTTGCCCACGTGAACCAGGGTGTCGATCCCCACCAGGTCGGCGGTGCGAAAGGCCGCTGACTTGGGCCTGGCCGTGGCCTTTCCGGCCACTGCGTCCACTTCCTCCACGCTCATGCCCATATCCATCATATGATGGATAGACTTGAAGATGGCGTACACCCCGATCCGGTTGCCGATAAAGTTGGGAGTATCCTTGGCAAACACAATCCCCTTGCCCAAACGCCTGGTGATGAAGTCGGCCATGTACTCCACCTGGGCCGGATCGGCCTCTTTGCAGCCGACCACTTCCATGAGCCGCATGTACCTGGGCGGATTGAAGAAATGGGTGACCATGAAGTTCTTGCGCACCTTCTGGGGCAGGGCAGAGGCCATTTCATTCACCGACAGCCCGCTGGTATTGGTGGACAGGATTGCTCCCTCGCGCATGTTCGGGCCCACGGTTTCGGAAAACACCTTCTTCTTGATGTCCATGTTTTCCACAATGACCTCGATCACCCAGTCGCATTCCTGCAGCCGTCCGGCATGATCCGCAAAATTGCCGACTTCCACCCGCTGGGCGTACTCCTTGAGCAAGAACGGGGCCGGTTTCATCTTCAGCAGGTCGTTCAGGCCGTTCTGGGCAATCCGGTTCCTGACCGGTGGACTTTCCAGGGTCAGGCCCTTGTTTTTTTCCTCCTCACTTAACTCCCTGGGCACTATGTCCAGGAGAAGAACATCCAGTCCGGCATTGGCCAGATGGGCGGCAATGGTCGCTCCCATCACTCCGGCCCCCAAGACACCGACTTTCTTGATACAGGTCATCGCATCCTCCAAAGGTTTTGCTCAGGACGTGTGTAACTGAACGGTTGGTAAGCACTGTTATCCCGCCCGGCTGTCCCTGCCGGGCGGGATAACATCACAGGCCTTATTTATGAATGAATATTCATTCATGTCCTAGCAACTTCACATCCAGGTGTCAAGACGATCGTCACAGCCCGCTAGCCGCTCCGCGATTTCGGCCCTTCGGCACAGAAAGTGGAATTGCATCTATAAGAGTTTGCCGTCTCTTCTGTGTGCCGTAAGCGGCAGGCCCGCACATTTCCTTGGTCCCGCCACCCGGCACTCACGTGTATGATAGGCTTTCGTATGAAAAACTGTTATGAGTTAATAGTTGGGATAATCCAAATCGAAATCGGGATCGCTATCGAAATCGAAAGAACATGTCATTCCGTGCAGCAGGAACCCTCAGTTTATGGATATCGATCCCGATCCCGATAGCGATTACGAAACCGAAGAAAGAAAAGGCTCTTCGACACAGAAAGCAGTGTCCTGCACGTGAGTGCCGGGAGGGGGCAGGGATCCCTCTTTGGCGGGATTTAGAAAATGCCGGGCCGAAAGTGGGCACACACAAGAGATGGCAAACTCCAAAAATCCACTGGCTACGTTAAAGAGCCGCGATTTCTCTCGTCCCGCTCATGCCGGACATTTGACAAACACGTGCCGGAGGTTTACAAAATACACGTTTACTTTCATCAAAGCGCGCAACGTGCTCTGGCCGTTCGGGGCCGAAAGCCTATTGTAGAGCATTAGTATTTCAAGGAGGACAACATGGCGGAAGCTGCTCTGAGGATTGGAGGTCAGCCCAAACAGACCTCCTTCATGGAAAAAGTCATGGAGGTCTTGCCCGAGGGCGGGAATCTCAATCTGTGCCTCACCTGCGGGGCCTGCTCGTCCGGCTGCCCGGCTACCGGACTGGAAGACATGGATCCGCGCAAGTTCCTGCGCATGGCGGCCCTGGGCCTGGACGAAGTGACCAAGTCCGGCTGGGTCTGGTGCTGCACCCAATGCCGTCGCTGCGTTCACGCCTGCCCCATGAATATCGACATCCCCCGCCTGGTGTACGCCGCCCGGGCTTCCTGGCCCAGAGACGAGCGGCCCAAGGGCATCCGCGGTTCCTGTGACGCGGCCTTGAACACCGAAGGGGCCAGCGCCATGGGCGCCTCGTCCGACGACTTTAAGTTCGTGGTCGAAGACGTCCTGGAGGAGGTCCGCGAGGACCAGCCTCAGTTCAAGGACATGCAGGTCCCGATCAACAAGGAAGGGGCCACCTACTTTCTGAACCAGAACTCCAGAGAGCCGGTGACCGAACCGGATGAAATGGTCCCCTTGTGGAAGATCCTGCACACGGCCGGCTGCGACTGGACATACGGCACCATCGGATGGGCTGCGGAAAACTACTGCATGTTCCTGTCCGACGATGAGGCCTGGGAGAAAATCGTCCGGGACAAGGCCAAGGCGGTGGACGATCTTGGCTGCAAGTACTGGCTGAACACGGAGTGAGGCCACGAGATGTACGCGGTCCGGGAGGGACTGCGCAAGTTCGATATTCCGCACAACTTTGAGATCGAATCCATCATCAATCTCTACGCCCGCTGGATCCGGGAGGGCAAGCTGCCGGTAAGCTCGGATTGGAACAAGGATATCAAGGCCAAGTTCACGGTTCAGGATCCGTGTCAGCTGGTCCGCAAGTCCTTTGGCGATCCCATTGCCGAAGAGCTCAGGTTCGTGGTCAAGTCCGTGGTCGGGGAAGAAAACTTCGTCGACATGCAGCCGAACAGGTCCAACAACTTCTGTTGCGGCGGCGGAGGCGGCTTTCTCCAGGCTACTGGCTACGGTGATCAGCGCCGGCAGTACGGAAAGATCAAATACGACCAGATCATCGCCACCGGTGCCGATTACTGCATCACTCCCTGCCACAACTGCCACTCCCAGATTCATGACCTCAGCGAGCACTTCGGCGCCCATTTTCCCGTGGTCCATCTATGGACCCTCATTGCTCTCTCCTGCGGTTTCCTCGGGGAGAATGAGCGGGAGTATCTGGGCGAAGACCTATGCAACTGCGGTCTGTAAGCAAACCGGAAAGCCGCCCGCCCGGGCGGCTTTTTCAATATCACACCAATGAAGTAGAAAATTGCAACGTAAACAGGCGGCGGCTATGAGCAAGCATGTGGTGATAGTCGGAGCGGTGGCCCTGGGACCGAAGGTGGCCTCCAGACTCATGCGCTGCGCCCCGGACACGAAAATAACCCTCTTGGACCGGGACAGGCTTATCTCCTACGGAGGCTGCGGCATACCCTATTTTGTCGGCGGCGATGTCTCCGAAATCAGCGAATTGCGCAAGACCATGTATCACATGGAGCGCAACGAGTCCTTTTTTAAGAACGTCAAGCATTTTCAGGTCCTGACCGGGCAAGAGGTCGTGTCCATCAACCGAAAGGACAAGTCCGTTGTCTACCGGGACGTGGACAGCGGCCAGGAAGCGTCCATGGACTATGACCAACTGGTCCTGGCCACGGGCACCACTCCGGTCCTGCCCCCTCTGCCCGGTGCGGATCTGCCCGGGGTATTCACAGTCTCCAACCTCCATCACGCCCAGGCCATCAAGAACAAGCTGGCTCAGGGCGAAATCGAGTCCGCGGTTGTGGTCGGCGGGGGGGCCATCGGCCTGGAGATGGCCGAGGCCTTTGCCGACCTGTGGGGGGTGGAGACAACGGTCGTGGAGATGATGGACCACGTCCTGCCCGCTGCCTTGGGGCCGGACACGGCCGGGCTTGTGCACAAGCAGCTGGAAGACAACGACGTCCGGGTGATGTGCAAGACCAAGGTCACTGAGGTGGTCGGCGATGCGGACACCGGGGTGCAGGCCGTTCGGACTTCCGAAGGGGACATCCCCTGTCAGGCCGTGATCTTTAGCGTCGGAGTCCGGCCCAGCACCAAGCTGGCCCAAGATGCCGGCCTGACCATCGGTCCTTTCGGGGGCATTGCGGTCAATGCCCGTCTGCGCACCTCTGATCCTAATATTTACGCCGGGGGGGACTGCATTGAGCAGCGCCACCTGATCAGCGGGGAAAACCTGATCATGCCCCTGGGATCACTGGCCAACCGGCAGGGGCGGGTCATCGCCAACAACATCGCCGGAGGAAACGATCAGTTCCCCGGAGTCATCGGCAACTTCTGCGTCAAGGTGTTTGACATCGGCGTGGCCCGGGCCGGCCTGACCATGGCCCAGGCCGAACAGGCCGGGTTCGATCCGGAGTACGCCCTGGTGGTCCAGCCGGACAGGGCCCACTTTTACCCCACCTCGAACATCATGATCATGAAGCTCATAGCCGACCGATCCACCAGGCAAGTGCTGGGGGTTGAGGCCCTGGGTCCAAATGGGGACGCGGTCAAGGCCAGGGTGGACGCAGTGGGCGCCCTTTTGCCCCACCGGGTGCGCCTGGACGAGATCTCCAATCTGGAAGTATGCTACTCTCCGCCCTTTTCCTTGGCCATGGACATTGTCAATGTGGCCGGCAACGTGCTGCAGAACATCATCGACGGCTACAACCGTCCGATCTTTCCCCAGGAGCTTCTGCGCGTCTTTCCGGAGCAGAAAGGAGTGGTCCTGGACGTTCGGGCCCCGGATCAGGCCCAGCCCGGCCGGGACAAATACGGGGACCGGTGGATGAACATCCCCTTGGAGCAGGTCCCGGACCGGATCTCGGAAGTCCCTGCGGACATTCCGGTCTATGTGTACTGCAACACCGGAACCAGATCCTACGAAGTACAGCGCTTTTTGAATGGACAAGGATTTGACAATGTTCGCGGGGTCCAGGGGTCATATGCAGTGATGCGGGACCTGGATCCGGAGTTTGATCCCCGGAAGGACGGCGAAATTTAGGAAGTGAAGGAGAACCTCATGACGCAAGCGGATACCAAACAGGCCGTTGGCGCGGTCCTTGTTGTCGGCGGCGGGATCACCGGGATGCAGAGCGCCCTCGATCTGGCCGATTCCGGATATCACGTCTACTTGGTGGAGAAGTCCCCGGCCATCGGGGGAACCATGGCCCAGCTGGACAAGACCTTCCCCACCAACGACTGCTCGATGTGAATCATCTCCCCCAAACTGGTCGAGGTCGGCCGGCACGAAAACATCGAGGTTTTGACTCTGTCCGAGGTCCTTTCCCTGGAGGGAGAGGAGGGCGATTTCACGGCAACAGTGAAGTCCGCGCCCAGATACGTGGACATGGACAAGTGCATTGCCTGCGGGCTGTGCGCTGAGAAATGTCCGGCCAAGACCGAGGACGAGTTCGAGGAAGGACTGTCCAGGCGCAAGGCCATCTATCTGCCCTATCCCCAGGCCGTGCCCTTGAAATACGTCATCGACCATGACCGATGCATCTATTTCAAGAAAGGCAAATGCCGGGCCTGTGAAAAATACTGCCCCACAGGGGCCATCAACTTTGAGGACCAGGAAACCACCCGCACCCTGGAGGTCGGTTCGGTTATCCTCAGTGGCGGGATGCAGACCTACGATCCCTCCGGAGTGGACGTTTACGGCTACGACCGATTTCCCAACGTGGTCACCTCCCTGGAGTTCGAACGCATCCTGGCTGCCGGCGGACCGACTGAAGGACACGTAGTCCGGATTAGCGACCGGGAACCGGCCACACGCATCGCCTGGCTGCAATGCATCGGGTCCCGGGATCAAAACCGGACGGCCAACGAGTACTGCTCCGGTGTCTGCTGCATGTACGCCATCAAAGAGGCGGTCATGGCCAAGGAGCACGTGGGCCAGGACTTTCAGCCCTCCATCTTTTTTATGGACATGCGGACCTCGGGCAAGGACTTTGAGAAGTACTACACCAAGGCCCAGGATGAAGGGGTACGCTTCGTCCGTTCCCGGGTGCATACCATCACCCAGGCCGACGAGTCCGGGACCATGCGCCTGTCCTACGCCACTGAAGACGGACGTCTGATTACCGAAGACTTCGATCTGGTGGTCCTCTCCGTGGGCATGGAGGCCGCAGACTCTGCGGTGCAGACCGCCCGGAATCTGGGGGTGGACATCGATCCCTACCGCTTTGTGCAGACTGACGACTTCAACCCGGTGGCAGCATCCAGGCCCGGGGTGTACGTGGCCGGCGTCCTCCAGGGGTGCAAGGACATCCCCCAGAGTGTTATGGAGGCCAGTGCAGCAGCCAGCTGCGCCGGTTCCACCCTGGCCGGGGTCAGGGGAACCCAGGTCACGGAAAAGAGCTTTCCCCAGGAGCGGGACGTGAGCGGGGAAGAGCCCAGGATCGGGGTCTTTGTCTGCAACTGCGGAACGAACATCGGAGGCATCGCAGATGTCCCGGCCATTGCCGAGTACGCCAAGTCCCTGCCCGGCGTGGCTTATGTGGAGGAAAATCAGTTCACCTGCTCTCAAGATACCCAGGAAAAGATGGCCCAGACCATCCGGGACCAGAACCTGAACAGGGTGGTTGTCGCCGCCTGCACCCCCCGGACCCATGAACCACTGTTCCAGGAGACCATCCGCGGCTCGGGGCTGAACTCCTATCTGTTCGAGATGGCCAATATCCGCAATCAATGCACCTGGGTCCATTCCCGGGATCATGCGAGGGCCACGGCCAAAGCCAAGGACATGGTCCGCATGGCGGTGGCCAAGGCCTCCAGGCTGGAACCAATTCCAGACATCGCCGTGGACATCGTCAAGAGCGCCCTGGTCGTCGGCGGCGGACTGGCCGGGATGACCTCGGCGTTGGCCCTGGCCGATCAGGGCTTTCCGGTTACCCTGGTGGAGAAGGAGCAGGAACTGGGCGGTGCGGCTCGTGAGGTAAACCATACCTGGAGGGGCGCGGACGTCGCCCAGGCCCTGTCCAAATACCGGGATAAGATTGCCGAACATCCCCGGATCGAGGTCCTGACCGGTTCACAGATCCAAACCGCCGGTGGGTATGTCGGCAACTTCCAGACCACCATCGCAACCCCCCAGGGGACCAAGGACATCGATCACGGGGTGACGGTCCTGGCCACCGGAGGCAGAGCCGCTGATACTCAGGAATACCTGTACGGACAGTCGGACCGGGTCAGCAAATGGCACGAGCTGGAGAACAAGCAGGAGGCCATCCAGGCCGCAAACTGCGTGGCCTTTATCCAGTGCGTTGGGTCCAGGGACGAGAATCGTCCCTACTGCTCCCATATCTGCTGTTCCAGCTCCCTGAGCCAGGCCATCGCCATTAAGGAGGCCGATCCCGGCAAACAGGTGGTCATCATCTACCGGGACATCCGGACCCCTGGAGAAAAGGAGCTCTTGTATAAAAAGGCCCGTCAGCTGGGGGTTATCTTTATCCGCTACGACCTGGAACACAAGCCCGAGGTCACTGAAACGGACCAGGGGCTGGAGATCGAGGTCTTCGATCCGGTCCTGCAGCAAAAGGTCATAGTCCAGGCCGATCTCCTGAACCTGGCCACGGCCATCGAGCCCCATCCCACCCGGGACCTGGCCTCTGTGCTCAAGCTCCCGGTCAACGACGAGAACTTCTTTATGGAGGCCCATGCCAAGCTGCGGCCGGTTGAGTTCGCCTCGGACGGAATCTTCGTCTGCGGCCTGGCCCACTACCCCAAGGCCATAGAGGAATCCATCGCCCAGGCCCAGGCGGCGTCCTCCCGGGCCATGACCATCCTGGCCAAGAGCCAGGTACAGATCTCTCCGCTCATCTCCCAGATCGACCAATCCAAATGCATCGGCTGCGGGTTGTGCGTGGAGATCTGCCCCTTCGGAGCCATCAAGGCCGAGGAGATTGAAGAGGGCGTCACCCGGGCGGTGAACATTCCGGCATCCTGCAAGGGCTGCGGCCTGTGCGCCGCCAGCTGCCCCCAGCATGCCATCGACATGCTCCACTTCCGGGATGCCCAGATCGAAGCCTCGATTGAGGCGGCAGTTTAACCCCTAAGGGAGTTGGTACATATGGACCAGTTCGAACCCAAAATCGTGGCTTTTCTCTGCAACTGGTGCGCCTACGCCGGTGCCGACCTGGCCGGTGTCTCCCGTCTGCAGTACCCGGACAATCTCCGGCCGGTGCGGGTCATGTGTTCCGGCCGGGTGGACCCGGTCTTTATCCTCGACTCCATGCTGGACGGTGCAGACGGAGTCCTGGTCTCCGGTTGACACATCGGGGACTGCCATTACCTGGACGGTAATGTGGAAGCGGAAAAAAAGATCGCCCTGACCAAGCATCTTTTGGATCACGCCGGGATCGGTTCGCAGCGCCTGCATCTGGCCTGGGTTTCCTCGGCCGAGGCCCAGCGATTTGCCCAGGTAGCCACCACAGTCGTGGAGGATGTCCGGGCCAGCGGACAGCTGGACCGGTCCGGGCTCGCCCTGGAGCTGGAGGCCGTGCGCCGGACCCTGGACAGCGAGTACGTGCGCTGGACCGTAGGGAAGCAGCGCATGATCACCCGGAAGGGGGACGTGTACGGCCGGAGCTGGAGCGAGGACTCCTTTGTCCAGGCCCTGCAGCGGATCACGGACACTGAATACGAAAAAAGCCTCATCTATACCGCACTCAAGCACGGCAGCGCCTCGGTCCGGGATGTCGCCTCCGCCACCGGACTGCCCCTGGCCAGGATCTCTCACCACCTGGCCGATCTGGAACGGACCGGGCAGGTGGAGTTCAAGCGGATGGTGGAACACAAACCGGAATTTGCGGCTGTCTAAGGAGCACTCCCTATGGAAGGTACACATACCAGCGGATCCGTGATGGTGGTCGGCGCCGGGATTACCGGGATGCAGACCGCCCTGGATCTGGCCAACTCAGGCTTTAAGGTCTATCTGGTGGAGCAGTCTCCGTCCATTGGGGGCATGATGTCCCAGCTGGACAAGACCTTCCCCACCAACGACTGCGCAATGTGAATTATCTCCCCTGTACTGGTCGAGGTCGGCCGGCACCTAAATATCGAGATCCTGTCCAACACCCAGATTCAGGCCCTCGAGGGAGAAAAAGGCAACTTCACCGCAACCGTGCAGACCAAGGCCAGGTTCATCGATCCTGCGACCTGCACTGGATGCGGCGAATGCGCGGCCCACTGCCCGGTAAGTGCAGTGGATGTCTACAACCTGGGCATGCGGGACCGCAAGGCCATATATATCGACTATCCCCAGGCCGTCCCCCTGTCCTTTGCCATTGATCAGGAAACCTGCATCGGATGCGGACTGTGCGAAAAGATGTGTCTGGCCAAGGCCATCACCTACGAGGACACGCCTACGGAAAAGACCCTCAATGTCGGGGCCGTGGCCCTGTCCGTGGGCACCCGGGCCTTTGATCCCTCCGAGCTCGATTACCTGGGCTACGGCCGGTTCCCCAACGTGGTCACCAGCCTGGAGTTCGAACGGATCCTGAGCGCCTCCGGCCCTTACTTCGGCAACCTGATGCGCCCCCTGGACCGGCAGGAACCGCGCAAGATCGCCTGGCTGCAGTGCGTTGGATCCAGGGACATGAACCGGTGCCAAAACGCCCACTGCTCTTCGGTCTGTTGCATGTACGCCATCAAGGAGGCGGTCATCGCCAAGGAGCACGCCACCGACGATCTGGATTGCGCAGTGTTCTACATGGATATGCGGACCTACGGCAAGGATTTCGAGCGCTACTACGATCACGCCCGGGAAGAGGAAGGCGTCCGTTTCATCCGCTCCCGGGTGCATACCATTACTGAAGACCCGGAGACCGGGGACCTGAACCTGGCCTATGTCAACGACCAGGGTGAGATGAGCACCGAGACCTTCGATCTGGTGGTCCTGTCCGTGGGCCTGGAGGCCGACCCCCAGAGCATGGAGCTGGCCAAAAAGCTGGGCGTGGAGCTCACTGAGGGCAACTTCTGCCAGACGTCCTCCTTCGCCCCCATCAGCACCTCCAGGGAAGGGGTCTATGTCTGCGGCGCCTTTCAAGGCCCCAAGGACATTCCCACCTCTGTGGTCGACGCCAGTGCGGCCTCGGCCCTGGCCGGAGAGCTCCTCAATCCGGCCAGATACCAGGATACCGAGGTCAAGGAGGAGGTCCCGGAAAAGAATGTTCAGGGCGAGCGCCCCAGCATCGGGGTCTTTGTCTGCAAGTGCGGGAGCAATATCGCCGGGGTCGTGGATGTGGAAGGGGTCAAGGACTACGCCGCTTCCCTGCCCTTTGTGGATTACGCCACGGACAACCTGTATACCTGCTCCCAGAACACCCAGGACGAGATGACCGAGATCATCAAGGAGAAGAACCTGAACCGGGTAATAGTCGCCTCCTGCTCGCCCAAGACCCACGAGCCTTTGTTCAGGGAGACCCTGATCAACGCCGGGATCAACAAGTACCTGTTTAATATGGTCAATATCCGCAACCAGGACTCCTGGGTTCACCGCTTCAACCCGGACCTGGCCACTGAAAAGGCCAAGGACCTGGTCCGTATGGCCGTATCCAATGTGGCCCTCAAGGAGCCCCTGGAGGAGCCGGAGCTGTCCGTGAATCAGGCCGCCCTGGTCATCGGGGGCGGGATATCCGGAATGACCGCCGCCCTGTCCCTGGCCCGACAGGGACACCCCACCCACCTGGTGGAAAAGAGCGCCCGGCTGGGCGGACAGGCCCTGTCCCTGTACCGGACCTGGAAGGGGGAAGACATCCAGGCCGACCTGCAGGGCATGATCCGGGAGGTGGAGAACGAGCCCAACCTGACCGTGCACCTGGAGAGCTCGATCACCGGGGTGGATGGGTTTGTGGGCAACTTCAACACCACGGTCTCCGGGCATGGACAGGAGGAGACCATCACTCACGGGGTGACGGTCATGGCCACTGGAGCCACGGAGCTTACCCCGGATGAGTATCTCTACGGCCAGGATCCCAGGGTCACCACCAGCCTGGAGCTGGACCGCATGCTGCTGGAAGACGACCCGGCCCTGAAAAAGGCCGGCTCCGCAGTATTTATCCAGTGCGTTGGCTCCCGGGAACCGCACCGCCCCTACTGCTCCCGGGTCTGTTGCACCCACTCCATCCAGAACGCCCTGGAGCTGAAAGAAAAGAACCCGGATATGAACGTCTTTGTCCTCTACCGGGACATCCGGACCTACGGAGAGAAAGAGACAATCTACAACAAGGCCCGCAAGGCCGGGGTCATCTTCATCCGCTACGACCTGGACCGCAAACCTGTGGTGGAGCAGAACGGAGACTCCCTGGTGGTCAAGACCAGGGATCACGTTCTGGATCAGCCTTTGGAGATCGAGGCCGATCTGGTCACCCTGGCCGCGGCCATCGTTCCGGCCAAGGACGAGACCCTGGCCAACTTCTACAAGGTATCCTTCACCGACGACGGCTTCTATGCCGAGCGGCACGCCAAGATGGGCCCATCGGAGTTCGCCACCGACGGGATGTTCCTCTGCGGCCTGGCCCACTACCCCAAGTCCATCGACGAATCCATCGCCCAGGGCAAGGCGGCCGCGGCCAAGGCCATCACCCTCTTGGCCCAGGAAGTCATCCATTCCAGCGGTGAGGTGGCCCAGGTCAACCCCATGTACTGCAGCAGCTGCGGGGTGTGCGTGGCCATCTGCCCCTTTTCCGCCCCGTCCTTCATCGAGGAGGGCCGGTTTGCGGGCAAGGCTCAGATCAACCCCTCGCTGTGCAAGGGGTGCGGGTTGTGCGCAGCCTCCTGCCGCTCCGGAGCCATCTCTCTGAAGGGAGCCAACGGCCAGCAGATCTACGCCATGATCGAAGCCATCTAGAGCTGTACCCGGGTCGTCTGCAGACGGCCCGGGTACAATGCATTCATGATATTTTGGTCGATGCCTTCACACTGAAACGTACCCGATACACCAATGTATTTTAAAAATATGCAGACTGCTGCACATTTTTAAAGGAGCGTGATCCATGTCTGAATGGGAACCGAAAATCGCCGCTTTTCTCTGCAACTGGTGCAGCTACGGAGCGGCCGACCTGGCCGGGGTGAGCCGTATGCAGTATCCGCCCAACATCCGGGTCATCCGCATCCCCTGCACCGGGGCCATGAGTCCGAACTTCATTCTCCAGGCCCTGCGCCACGGTGTGGACGGGGTGTGGGTCTCTGGGTGACACCCGGGCGAATGCCACTATATCAGTGGCAATATGTTCGCCAGACGGCGGTTCGTCGTCTTAAAGGATCTCTTGGAGTACATCGGCATTGAACCCGGCCGGGTATACTTCTCCTGGATCTCCTCGGCCGAAGCAACCAAGTTTCAGGCCACAGCCAAAAAGGTGGTGGAGCAGATCAAACAGCTCGGTCCGGCCACCCGCTTGGTTAAGGATATTCGCAAGGAGGCGGCATGAACGAGATCACCAGGCAGCTGCGCGAACGGGCCAAGCAGCTGCTCCAGGAAGGGACTGTGGATTGTGTCATAGGGTATGCCCAGGGCAGCGTGCCCATGCAGGAACAGCCCTTTTTCGCCTACACCCCGGAGGAGGCCGACAAGCTGGTCTGGACCGGCTTCTGCACCAACAACCTGGCCAACTTCCTGATCAAGCGTTCGGGCAAGAATGCCGTGGTCGCCCAGGGGTGCGTGAGCCGGAACATCGTGGGCCTGATCAAGGAAAATCAGGTTCAGCGGGAAAACGTCTACATCCTTGGCGTGCATTCTCCAGGCATGATCGACGCCCACAAGGTCCAGAACCACTTTCCGGGCAAGACCATCGTCCAGGTGGAGGAAGACGGAAAGGACATCGTGGTCCAGGGCATGGATTTTGAGGAGCGCCTGCCCCGCAAGAAGTTCAAGCGGGACAACTGCTTCACCTGCACCCACCGCAATGCCGTCCTCTACGACGAGTTCATCGGGGAAGAAGGACCGCAGACCGGCGGAGGGAAGATAGACAATGTGGCCGCCCCCTGGGAAAAGCTGGACAGCGATCAGCGCTGGGAGGCCTTTGAGCAGACCTTCAAGGACTGCATCCGCTGCTATGCCTGCCGCAATGTCTGCCCCTTGTGCTACTGCGACGTATGCTTCGTGGATGAGAACAATCCGCAGTGGGTGGGCAAGTCCCTGCACGAGCCGGATGTGTATACCTTCCACATCCTGCGCGCCTTTCACTGCGCCGGACGGTGCACTGATTGCGGGGCCTGCGAATCCGCCTGTCCGGTGGGCATCAAGATGCGCCGCCTGACCAGCAAGATCGAAAAAGACATCCGCCAGCTCTATGGCTATCAGCCGGGCCTGGATCTGGAGACGCCGGCTCCATTGAGCCTGTATCAGCCCAATGACCCGGATGTGGCCGAATGAGCAAGGAGAGTGAGATGCACGACAAGATTATTGCCAAAAAGGATCTGGACTCTTTTGTCCGCTCCCTGGCCCAGAGCCGGGACGTCTTTGCCCCGGTGCGGGACAAGGCGTCCATGGGTTGGGCACAGATCGACTCAGCCGACAACCTGGAGTTCGATTTTCTGAACACCGACTTTTCGCCCAAGGCCTTTTTCTTCCCTCAAAATGAGCGGCTCATGCATTTTACCAACAGCAGCCGGGACGAGGACGGCATGATCATGGAAGAGGAGCCGCCTCGGGACAGGGAGCAGGTCCTGCTCAATATCCGGCCCTGCGATGCCAAGGCCTTTTGTGTCTTGGACCTGGTCTTCTGCCAGGATGAAAACGCCCCGGACGTGTACTGGAAGGACAAACGAGACAAGACCGTGCTCATCGGCCTGGCCTGCAAGGCCCCGTGCCCGACCTGCTTTTGCACCTCGGTCAATTGCGGGCCGCACCACGAAGAGGGGCTGGACATGCTCCTGGTTGATCTGGGAGAGGACCTTCTGGCCCGTCCTTTGACCGACAAGGGCCAAGAGCTGGCCGCAGACCTGCAGGACGCCCCGCAGGAGGCCGTGGACCAGGCGGCCGGGCAGAAAAAGGCCTCGGAAGAGGCCATCACCAGCACGGTGGACATGAGCAAAATCAACGAGCGGCCGGTCCTGGAGGAATACGAACACCCCTATTTTGACCGGGTCTTTGAGGCCTGCATCAACTGCGGGACCTGTACCTTCTACTGCCCCACCTGCCACTGCTTCGACATCCAGGACGAGACCCAGGACGAGTTCGGACACCGGGTCCGCAACTGGGATACGTGTATGAGCTGGCTGTTTACCCATCATACCTCGGGACACAATCCCAGAGGAACCAAAAAAGACCGGGTCAGGCAGCGGTTCATGCACAAGTTTAAATACATGCCCATCAAGCTGGGCGGTGCCATAGGCTGCGTGGGGTGCGGGCGGTGTACCCGGAAATGCCCGGTGAACATCGATGTCCGCACAGTGGTCAACAGCATGAATGAATGAAGGATACCGACTTATGAACAACCCCTACCTGCCGTATCCGGTGCGTATTCAACGGGTGGAGATCGCCACCGAGGACAAAAGTCTGCGGACCTTTGACTTTGAGTTCATCCACCCGGAGCACGCCGAGGCCTTTACCTACCTCCCGGGGCAATTCGCCGAGCTCTCTGTGCCCGGCTATGGGGAGGCGCCCATTGGCATCGCCTCCAGCCCCACGGAAGGCAGTCACCTGACCTTTACCGTGAGCAAGGCTGGAGTGGTCACCAGCAAGCTGCACAGCATGGAAGAGGGCGAGATCATGGGCGTACGAGGCCCCCTGGGCCATCCCTACCCCCTGGGCGAGATGGAAGGCAAGAATATCGTCATTCTGGCCGGGGGATATGCGGTGACCACCCTGCGCTCCACCATGGTCTGGCTCCTGCACCCGGACAACCGGGACAAATATGGCGAGATCACCTTTGTCTACGGGGCCCGCACCCCCGGCATGCTCCTGTACAAGGACCTCCTGGAGGAGTGGGACGCCCGAAGCGACGTGAACACCTACATCACCATCGACAACGAGGTTGAAGGCTGGGACAAGTACGTTGGCTTTGTGCCCCAGATCGCTGACCAGGTCTCCCCCAAGCCGGACAACGCCGTGGCCCTGGTCTGCGGACCTCCGGTGATGATCAAGTTCACCCAGCCGGTCCTGGACAAGATGGGCTGGACCGGAGATCAGATCATCATGAGCCTGGAAAACCGGATGAAATGCGGCGTCGGCATCTGCGGACGGTGCAATGTGGGCCCCTACTATGTCTGCAAGGACGGCCCGGTCTTCACCAAGGCCCAGCTGGACGAACTGCCCAAGGAATATTAAGCATATCACGGGCCAGACCAAAAAACCGAGGCCCATGCTGCGGGGAGTGGAATGATACCCTTGTTTCGCTCCCCGCGCTCCACGCACAGTAAAAATGTTCACCGCCCTTCTGCCCGTCTTCATCATCATCTTCATGGGCTACGCCTGTAAACAGCTCGGATTTCCGGGCGACGGGTTCTGGGTCGCCGCCGAGCGGATGACCTACTTCGTCTTTTTTCCCGCCCTGCTGATCAACAAGCTGGCCTTCGCCTCCTTTGCCGCCTCCACCGCCCTGCCCATGGCCGCCGCCATCATGGCGGCAATAGCGACCCTCAGCGCCGGCCTGCTCCTCTTCCGGCCCCGAAAGCTGTGGTCCGGTCCTGTGTTTTCCTCGGTATTCCAAGGCAGCATCCGGTTCAACACCTTCGTCGGCCTGGCCGCTGTCTCCGCCCTCCTTGGACCATCCGGGGTGACCCTGGCCGCCGTGGCCCTGATGGCCATGATCCCCTTGATCAATCTTTTGTGCGTGCCTACGGTTGCCTATTTCGGCCATGCCGCTTCGGCCGGGGTGCGGCGCATGCTGTGGGAGATCCTGCGCAACCCCCTTATCCTGGCCTGCATCATTGGTTTTGCCCTGAATATCTCCTCCCTGCCCAAGCCGGCCGGTGTTTTCCAGGTCTTCGACCTCCTGGGGCGGGCGGCCCTCCCGGTCGGACTCCTGGCCGTGGGCGCCGGACTCAGAGTCACCAGCCTGCATACCAATATCACTGCCCTGTGCACCTCCTGTCTGGTCAAGCTGATCATCTTTCCCCTGGTCACCGTCCTGTTCTGCGAGCTGTTCAAGGTCAGCGGCGAGGCCCGGACGGTGGCCATCCTTTTCGCCTCCCTGCCCACTGCCGTCTCCGCCTTTATCCTGGCCCGCCAACTGGGAGGGGACACCACTCTCATGGCCTCCATAGTCACCGTGCACACCGTCCTGGCGGCCCTGACAATGCCCCTGGTCCTGGCCCTTCTGGGCTGACGGGCCGGGTCCGACCAGAGGCAAATGCTCCGGACTTCCGGGATTTTGAAAATAAAAGCCCGGCAGTTGCATGTTGACATTTTGCAACAGTGCTTTAAAGTCAACAGGTAATGTGTGAGATTGGTTCGGTCTGGATCCAGATCGTCCAGCACGGCGGACCAGGCACATCCATCCGGATTGTCGGCTTTTCAGCTTTAGGCTATTTCTACAAACCAAGGAGGAAACCATGTACTTGTCGAGGCACCTTTTCATCGGCCTGGCCGCGCTGCTCGTCGTGGCCCTGGGAACATCAGCGTGGGGGGCTGCTGCAAAGCACCAGCCCAAGGTTGACAACTTCATTTTCGTCAGCGACGAATCCGGGTCCATGCGGGACAACTACATGGGCCAGGGAACCTTCACCCACGCCACCGGCACAACCGCGTCCACCGGAGAAGAAGAGTACTTCAAGTTCGGCTTTGCCAAACGGGCAATGCAGGACATGAACCAGATGATCCCTGAGCTGGATTATCAGGCCGGCCTGTTTTCAGCAGTCACTGGTTTCCAAGCCTATCAGGACCCCACGCCTTACGACACCAAGGCAATGTGTCAGGCCATTTCCAAGACCGAGGTCGCGCCCAGGATGTACGGATTCAACACCCCCCTGTCCAAGGGCCTGAGCAAGCTGGAACCTACACTGCAGAACCTGTCCGGAAAGACAGCGGTTATCCTGTTCACCGACGGGGGAGAAAATCTGGGTGGATCACCTGCGGCAGTTATTGACAGACTGGGCAGCCAGTACAACACCTGCTTCCACATCGTCAGCTACGCTCAGAGCACGGACGAGAAAAAGACCATCGATGCCATGGCTGATGTCCAGGACTGCACCGTCCTGGTCACCGGCGCGGACATGACCGACGAAGCAAAGATGCAGGACTTCGTCCAGCAGGTCTTTTTCAGCACTGCAATGGACAGTGACGGGGACGGCGTTTTTGATGCCGACGATCAATGCCCCGACACGCCCGCAGGGGTGGAAGTCGACGAATACGGATGCCCGATCGACAGCGATGGTGACGGCGTTCCGGACTACCTGGACAAGTGCCCCGGCACAGAAGCCGGAGTGGAAGTTGACGACGTCGGATGCCCCTTCCCGGTGCACAAGACCATCAAGGTCTACTTCGATTTCGACAATGCTGAGATCAAAGACAAGTACGATACCGAGCTGATGAAGATCGCCGACTATCTGCGCAGGAATCCGCAGACGGATATGACCATTGAAGGCCACACCGACAGCGTTGGCCCGGCGGAATACAATATGAAGCTCTCCGAGCGCCGGGCAGAGAGCGTCAGGGATCGCCTGGTGAACACCCTGGACGTTGACCCCGACCGGCTGACAACCAAGGGGTACGGCGAGACCAAGCCCATTGCCGACAATGACACCAAACAGGGCCGGAAGAAAAACCGGCGGGTCATCGGCGTGGTCACCAAGTAGACCGAGTCTTCTGTGAGTTTGCAAAGGGAGGCCACCTGGCCTCCCTTTTTTGATTCCTTACCCATATCGGGCGAGTTGTATGATTCACCGCTGGATCCCCTGGAAGTTCATCGTCAAGAAGGCGGCCAAGGCCTATGGGATCATTGACCCCATTTCGGTCATGGCCCGGGTCCGTCGTTTCGCCCAGCCCTCGGAAGTCCAGGAGCCCATTGAACTCCTCCGGGCCGGTATCGTCTTTCACGCCCGGGGGCTGATCAACACCAAGGCCATTCAGCACAACCTGGACTGGGTCTGGCCCTACTGGGTGGAACGCCAGTTCAATCCCCGGGATGTCTCCTTCATTCCCCGCGGCTTCTCCTTCAGCCACGTCAACCTGACTCACCGGAACTGGACCGCTGTGGGCCTCCCCGGTCTGGCTCTGTACCCCATCGTCGACCCCCGCGGCCTGTTCACCCCCCTGTACGACGGATGGTCCCTGGATTTTTGGCTCCGGCTCCCCGACGGGCGGATCATCCTGCCCTCCAGACAGGCCCTGGTCAGTCAGACCCTGCGGCTTGAGCCCGAGCTGCAGGTCCGAACCGAGCTGCAGGAGAAGGACTGGAGCCTGCGCGCCCTGTGCTTTATGGAGCTGGACGCCCGGGAGACTCCCCAGGCCTGCATGCAGGTCGTGTTCTCTGCTCCGGCCGGCAGCAGCCTGATCCTCGCCTTTCGGCCCTACAACCCGGAAGGAGTGCAGTTCATTGAAAAAGCCGCGTACGATCCAGCCCAGAGGACCCTGCAGATCAACGGCGCCGCCCGGACCCATTTCAGCCAATCGCCGCAAAAGGTCGTGTTTTCAGAATATACCCAGGGCGATGTCCTGCACAAGCTGGATGAGACTGAGAAATCCCATGCAGTCAGCTGCAAGGTCGGCATGGCCACTGCCGCAGCCGTTTTCCCCCTGTACGGGCAGGAGCAGACCCGGGAGGTCACGGCCCGGATTCCCTTGTCCGCCGCCGACGACGGCTACGGGCCAAGACGCAGCCCGCCTCCCGCCGCGCGGGAAACGTGGCCCCAGGCCCTGGACGGAACCTGCACTCTGCGGGTGCCGGACCGCAAGCTGGCCGATCTGTACCACAAGGCTGTGCATACCCTGATTTTGCTCTCCACCCGGGATGTGGTCCCCGGACCCTACACCTACCGCCGCTTCTGGTTCCGGGATGCCTGCTTCATGCTCCACGCCCTGCTCAATCTCGGCTTGACCGACACGGTCCACCGGATCATCCAGGCCTTTCCCCACCGCCAGAAGACCTCCGGCTACTTCCAGTCCCAAGCCGGGGAATGGGACTCCAACGGGCAGGTCCTGTGGCTCTTGGACCGTTTTGAGCAGCTCAGCGGAAGGCAACTTGCCCCGGCTTGGATCCCGGCTGTACGCTCGGCCTGCACCTGGATCGAGACCAAACGCATTTCCATGCACGTCAACGGCCTGCACGCCGGGCTCCTGCCCGCCGGGTTCAGCGCAGAGCATCTGGGCCCCAACGACTACTACTACTGGGACAATTTCTGGGCCGTGGGCGGACTGCACAGCGCGGCCCGCATATTGCAAAGACACGGTCAGGCCGGCAAGGCCCGGTCCGTTTTCCAGGCCGGAGATGCATTTTTGCGGACCATCTGGAACAGCCAGGCGGCCATACCCGATCAGCGGAAAGCCGGAGGCATACCGGCCTCTCCCTACCGCCGCCTGGACGCCGGCGCCGTGGGGTCTTTGGTCGCGGACTATCCCCTGCAGATAAGTCCGGCCGCCGACGAACGGATACTGCGCACGACTGATTTCTTGATCCGCAACTGCTTTCACCGGGGCGGCTTTTTTCAGGATATGATCCATTCCGGAATCAACCCGTACCTGACCTTGTGCATCGCCCAGACCCTCTTGCGGGCACAGGATATGCAGTGTATGGATCTGATTCACACAGTGGCCGATCTGGCCTCTCCAACCGGGCAATGGCCGGAAGCCGTCCATCCCTTGACCCACGGGGGATGCATGGGCGACGGCCAGCACGGATGGGCGGCCAGCGAATGGGTGATGATCATGCGCAATCTCTTTGTCCGGGAAGAGGGCGAAGGCCTGTTTCTGGGCTCCGGGCTGGACCCGGAATGGGTGGACTCCGGGGAGCGGTTGGAGTGTGGCCCCACGTTGACTCCCTTCGGCCGGATCCAGGGCAGGACGGACCAGACCGCCTCAGTTCGCATCCAGGGGACCGTCGATCCCGAACAGACGCCCATTCAGGCCCGCATCCCCGGGTATGAGCCGCTCACGATCCGGGAGACGGACCGGGAAATCCTGGTCCGCCGAAGCTAGCGGCCGGACAGCTCCCACCTCACATGCCGGTCTCGACGCAGACATGTGGGAAAAGCCCCGCGGACGCCGCCGACTATGATCATAGACAGGGAACGCCAAGAGTGCAGGACGCAGCATACGCCCACGCCATGAACATCCTGATGTTTACCAACACCTATCTCCCCCATGTGGGAGGAGTGGCCCGCTCGGTCTCCGTCTTTGCCCGGGATCTGGCCCACCTGGGACACAGGGTCACGGTTGTCGCCCCCCATTTTCAGAAAGGAGAGGACGATCATGGCCCTCACAATGTCCGGGTGATCAGGGTACCGGCCATTCAAAACTTCAACGGGAGCGACTTCTCCGTCCGCCTGCCCATCCCCTTTGTCCTTTCCGAGCGGATCGACGATCTGGCTCCGGACGTGATCCACAGTCACCATCCGTTCCTTTTGGGGGATACAGCCATGCGGGTGGCCCGGCAGAGAGAGCTCCCCCTGGTCTTTACCCACCACACTATGTATGAGTGGTACACCCATTACGTGCCCTTTGACTCCAAAGGGATGAAGCGCTTCGTGATCAATCTCTCAACCCAATACGCCAATATGTGCTCGGCCGTGGTCGCCCCCAGCCGGAGCATTGCCCGGATCCTGCGCGAACGGGGCGTGAGGACCGACATCAGGGTCATCCCCACCGGCATTGATCTCCAGCTCTTTGCCTCCGGCCGGAAAGAGCCGGTCCGCCGGGAGTTCGGTCTTGATCCGGACACGCAGGTCATCGGCCATGTCGGACGCCTGGCTCCGGAAAAGAACCTGGACTTTGTGGCCCGGGCCGTCTGCCGGGCCATGCACGACCGACCCAAGGCCGTCTTTCTCCTGGTCGGGGACGGGCCGAGCCTGGAGGACATCCGGAGCTGCTTTGCCCGCCACGGCCTGTCCGACCACCTGCTGTGGGCCGGAAAGCGGACCGGACGGGATCTGGCAAACGCCTATGCGGCCATGGACGTCTTTGTCTTCGCCTCCCGGACCGAGACCCAGGGCCTGGTCCTGGCTGAGGCCATGGCCGCCTTTACTCCGGTGGTCTCCCTGGATGCCTCGGGCTCCCGGGAGGTCGTAGCTGATGGGAGCAACGGACGTCTTCTAGCGGCCCAAAGCACTGAACAGGATTTCGCCCGGGCTGTGGCCGGGCTCCTCGCCGACAGCGGATACCGGGAGCGGGCGGCGGAAAAGGCCCGGGAAACAGCAGCCGCCTTTTCCCGGCAAGCCAGCGCCCAGAGCCTGAGCGAGCTGTATCGCTCCCTGCCCCCGGGACGTTCCGAACGTACCGTGCACGACCCGGACGATATTTTGTCCTGGGATGTCCTGCTGCGTTCTCTGAAGACGGAGTGGGAGCTGATCACCAAAAAGACGCAGGCAGTTGTGGATGCCATGGCCCCGGAAAAGAAAAAACTGCCCGGCGGAAAAGAGTAGACCCAAAGGGCGGGGAATGCGACCATGGCGGAAGCCGCGCAGTCTGCTGAGCAGCGGGCTGTGCATATCGACAGGAGGAGGAAAAAATGAAGAAGATTGAGGTCATCGTCCGCCCGTTCAAGGTGGACGAGGTCAAGGACAAGCTCAACGAGCTGGGCATCAAGGGCATGACCGTAACCGATGTCAAGGGCTACGGCCGGCAGCGGGGGCACACCGAAATTTATCGCGGAGCGGAATACCAGGTCGACTTTGTGCCCAAGGCCAAGATTGAAGTCATTGTCCACGACCGGATGATGGACCAGGCCGTGGCCGCAACCCAGGAAGCGGCCCGGACCGGAAAGATCGGAGACGGCAAGATCTTCATCACCCCGGTTGAAGAGGCCATCCGCATCCGGACCGGGGAAACGGGCGAGGACGCCCTGTAATTGCCAGCGATGCGGCAATCAGGATGCTCGCTTGCATTTGTTCCTGCAGATTACACTTTGCCCTGGGAGCGCTTGACCACCAGGACCGACTTGGTACACTTGCGGACAACCTTTTCAGCCACCGAGCCCAGGAGGACCTCCTGCAGGTTGCTCCGCCCGTGGGAGCCGAGAACGATCAAGGATACATCCTCTTCGTGTTCCGCCTTTAAGATTTCACGAACCGGAACGCCGACCACAACCTTGGGGATGACCGTGAAACCCTGGTCCCGGAGCCGGCCGGCAATCTCCTCAAGCTCGGCGCCGGAGCTGTCCAGGATGTGCTTTTCCACCTCCTCGGCCCGGCCATAGGCGTAGTGTTCCATGGCCTGAAAGCTCCGTTCATCGACCACATGCAACAGGACCACCGTGTCGGCGCCCCTGGCCCGAAGATCGGCAAAAACATCCAGCACCTGGTACGAATGTTCGGAAAAGTCGGTAGGAAAAAGGATAGTCTTCAACATGCTGCATTCTCCTCGGATTGAAGGGTACCCATTCAACATTCTGCCTGCTGACACCGAGCGGGAGATCGTGCCTTCGGCCGGCGATTGCGCCACGGGTGAAAAAACCGCGCACCAGCCGACAAACAGCCAGTTTCCACGGAGCTGCCCATGAGCATGAATACCCGCCGAAGCGGCATACTGCTCCATCCCACATCCCTTCCCGGCCCGCACGGGATCGGGGACCTGGGGCCTGCCGCATACCGTTTCGTGGACTGTTTGGTCCGGGGCGGCCAGACCCTGTGGCAGGTCCTGCCCCTGGGGCCGACTGGATACGGCAATTCTCCCTACATGTGCCTCTCCGCATTTGCCGGCAACCCCCTGCTGATCAATCTTGAACTCGTGGCCGAGGAAGGTCTCCTGACCCGGGACGAAATCCAGGCCACTCCCCGACTGCCCGCGCACAGCGTGGACTACGGCCGGGTTCAGGCGCTGAAGCGTTCCCTGCTGGCCGCCGCCTACAACCGTTTCACTGCGGACCCGGAGCACCAGCAGCACGAACGCTACGCCTCCTTTTGCCATGTCCATACCCCCTGGCTGCAGACCTATGCCCTGTTCATGGCCCTGAAAGAGGCCCACGAAAACAGGGTATGGACCGAGTGGGAGCCGGGAGCCGCCCACAGGGACCCGTCGGCCCTGGAAGCCTGGCAGTCTCGGCTGGAACAGGAGATCGGACTGCACAAGTATATGCAGTTTCTTTTCTTCGAGCAATGGACTGCGCTGAAAAACTATTGCCACCGGCACGGGGTGTCCATAATCGGCGACCTCCCTCTGTACGTGGCCTACGACAGCGCCGAGGTCTGGAGCCGCCCGGACCTGTTTCATCTGGACCCCCACGGCCGGCCTCCGGTCATTGCCGGAGTTCCTCCGGACTACTTCAGCTCCACCGGCCAGCGCTGGGGAAACCCCATCTACCGCTGGACGCGGATGGCCGAAAGCGGCTACGCTTGGTGGATCGAGCGCTTTCGGCTCAACCTGACCCTGTTCGATATCCTGCGCATTGATCACTTCCGGGGATTTGAGGCCTACTGGGAGGTTCCGGCCGAAGAGGAGACCGCGGCCAACGGCCGCTGGGTCAAGGGGCCGGGACAGGAGCTGTTCAAGGCGGTCCAGGCCGCCCTGGGACCCATCCAGGTCATTGCCGAGGACCTGGGCGTGATCACCCCGGAAGTGGATGCCCTGCGGGACGCCCTGGGTTTTCCCGGAATGCGCATCCTGCAGATGGCCTTTGGAAACGATCCCAAAGCCGCGGAGTACAGGCCGCACAATCATATTCAGCGCAGCGTGGTGTACACCGCCACCCATGATCACAACACCAGCGTGGGCTGGTTCACCTCCGACCCCGGAACCCAGAGCACCCAAAGCAGGGAGGAGATCGAGGCCGAGCGCAGATATGTTCTGGATTACCTGGGCACAAACGGCCGGGAGATCCACTGGGACCTCATCCGCCTGGCCCTGGGATCGGTGGCCGCTACCGCTGTCTTCCCCCTGCAGGACGTTCTGGGCCTGGGCACCCAGGCCCGGATGAACCTCCCGGGCTCGGCCAGCGGCAACTGGGAATGGCGGTTCACCTTTGAGCAGCTCACATCCGGGACTTTGACCCGCCTGCGGCGGGAAACCGAGATCTTTGAACGGATATGAAGTACATCCTATGCACCAATCCGCCGTGATCCTGAACAACGACCCCTTGTGGTACAAGGATGCCGTTATCTACCAGCTGCACATCAAGACCTTTTTTGATGCAGACAACAACGGCATCGGTGACCTGCGCGGACTGCTCTCCAAGCTGAACTACCTGCAAGAGCTGGGATGCACCGCGATCTGGCTCCTGCCCTTCTACCCTTCCCCCCTGCGGGACGATGGATACGACATTGCCGACTACGAGAACATCCATCCCGACTACGGGACCATCCAGGATTTTCGCAATCTGCTCAAGGCGGCCCATAACCGGGGCATCCGGATCATCACCGAGCTGGTTTTAAACCATACCTCGGACCAGCACGAGTGGTTTCAGAGGGCCAGACGGGCGGAGCCGGGCTCCCCGGAACGGGACTTCTACGTCTGGAGCGAGACTCCGGACAAGTATCCGGAAGCCAGGATCATTTTCAAGGACTTCGAGACCTCGAACTGGACCTGGGATCCAGCGGCCAAGGCCTATTTCTGGCACCGCTTCTACTCCCATCAGCCGGATCTGAACTTTGACAACTCCGCAGTGCACGACGCCCTGTTCCGGGTCATCGACTTCTGGTTCGGGATGGGCGTGGACGGCATGCGCCTGGACGCCGTGCCCTACCTGTACGAGCGGGAGGGGACCAACTGCGAGAACCTGCCCGAGACCCACCAGTTCTTAAAGGACCTCCGGCAGTACGTGGACGCGAACTACTCCAACCGGATGCTCCTGGCCGAGGCCAACCAGTGGCCGGAGGAGGCCGCCGCCTATTTCGGCGGAGACAACGAATGCCACATGGCCTTTCACTTCCCCATCATGCCCCGGCTGTTCATGGCCCTGTGGATGGAAGACCGGTTTCCGATCATCGACATCCTGGAGCAGACCCCGGACATCCCGGAGTCCAGCCAATGGGCCATTTTCCTCCGCAACCACGACGAGCTGACCCTGGAGATGGTCACCGATGAAGAGCGGGATTATATGTACCGGATGTACGCCAAGGACCCCAGGGCCAGAATCAACCTGGGCATCCGCCGCCGCTTGGCCCCGCTCTTGAACAACAACCGCCGAAAGCTGGAGCTCTTGAACTTTCTCCTCTTCTCCCTGCCTGGAACCCCGATCATCTACTACGGGGACGAGATCGGGATGGGGGACAACTACTACCTCGGCGACCGCAACGGGGTGCGCACCCCCATGCAGTGGAGCCCTGACCGCAACGCCGGCTTTTCCAAGACCAACCCCCAGCAATTGTATCTGCCGGTGATCATGGACCCGGAGTACCACTACGAGGTGGTCAACGTGGAGAACCAGGACAAGAATCCGTCCTCCCTGCTCTGGTGGATGCGCCGGGTCATCGCCATGCGCAAGAGGTTCAAGGCCTTCGGCCAGGGCAGCATTGAGTTCCTGTTCCCGGAAAACCCCAAGGTCCTGGCCTTCATCCGCAGCTATGGAGAGGAGACCGTCCTGGTCATCATCAACCTCTCCCGCTTCGCCCAGGCCGTGTCCCTGGACCTGTCCGCCTTCAGCGAGCGGGTCCCCTTGGACCTGTTCAGCGGCAACGAGTTCCCCAGGATCAAGGAGGAGCCCTATCAGTTCACCATGGGCATGAACGACTACTTCTGGTTTCAGCTGGTCCAGAGCCCGGAAACGGATCACCGCATGCACGGGGAACCGATCCCCAGCCTTACGATTCGCGACCGCTGGGACTATCTCCTGCAGCGAAACGGACTGGAGATCCTGGAAAAAAGGATCCTGCCCTCCTACCTGTTCCGCAGTCACTGGTCCCGGGCGACCAGCAAACGGCTCCTGGACGTCCAGGTCCGGGACCGCATCCCGATCACCTCGGCCCACAACCACCACTGGGTGCTCATCGTTCAAGCCATGTTCGCCGAGGGCGATCCGGAAACCCATCTCTTGGCCCTGTCCTACCAGGAATGCCGGGTGGAGGAACGCCCGGAGAGCATACCCCAGCACTCGGTCCTGGCCCACCTCAGCTCCGCCCAGAGCACCGGAGTGCTCTACGACGGCCTCTACGACCCGAGCCTCCAGCAGGCCCTGCTGGAGCAGCTGGAGCAGCGACAGACAGTGCTCGGCGTGGGAGGCAGGCTGCGGTTTCTGCCCAGCCCCGAGCTGGCCCAGGTCTGGATCCGGCCTGTGGAGGGCCTCTCCTCCAGGGTCTTGTCCGAAAAGCACAACAACCTGTGCATCCTGTACGACCAGCGCCTGTGTCTCAAGCTCTACCGCTGCCTGGAGGAAGGAGCCAATCCGGGAGTCGAAATGCTCAGATACCTGGGCCACAACGGGACCCTGGCCAATGTGCCCACCCTGGCCGGAGAGCTGGTCTACCAAAACCAGCCCGGTGAGTCGCTCAGCCTGGGCATTTTCCGGGACTTCATCCCCAACCAGGGCCAGGGGGACGCCTGGAAGCTGACCAGGGACGCCCTGTATCGCTTTTTTGAGGCCGTGCTCACCACCCGGATGTCTGCAGAGGAAATCGGTGGACTGCCGGCCTCGGTCTTCGACATATCCCTTGAGGCCATACCTGCGCCGCTTTTGGACAGCATTGGCGGTCCCTATCTGGATCTCATGGCCCAGCTGGGAACCACCACCGCCAGCCTGCATTCCAGACTGGCCCGGCCCAAGGAGTACCCCGGGTTCCAGCCCGAACCGTTCTCCACCCTGTACCAGCGCTCGGAGTATCAGGCCATCCGGACCCTGATCCGGCGGACCATGCATACCCTGCGCCGCAGCTATCACCACGTCCCCCCGGATGCCATGCATTTGGCCGAATTCGTTCTGGAATCGGAGCAGAACCTGATCGCCTTGGCCCGGAACATCATCCAGACCAAGATCCGGGGCCAAAAGATCCGCATCCACGGAAACTACAACCTGACCCACGTCCTGTTCACCGGCAGCAGCTTTGCAGTGCTCAACTTCGAGGGCGATCCCTCCAAGCCTCTGAGTCAGCGCCGGCTGAAGCGTTCCGCCCTCATGGATGTGGCCACCATGATCGGCTCCTTCTTCTACGCAGCCAACAGCGGTCTGCAGGCCTTTGCCCAGCTCCATCCCGAAGATCACGCCCAGCTCAAGCTGTGGATCGAGCCCTGGCACAGGATTCTGAGCGGGATATTCATCAACGCCTACTTTCAGGAGGCCGGGAACCAGGCCTTTATCCCCACCAAGCGGGATCAGATCCAGATCTTGCTCACTCACTATCTTTTGGAGCAGGCCCTGCACGATATCCTGTACCGGATATACACCAACCCGCAGGGATTGGAGACCCCTCTGCTGGGATTGCAGAACATAATGGCCTGGCAGTAAAAATTGGCTCTTCGACACAGAAAGTGGAGGCACCCCTCCTCTCAGCCCGGACAATGAGTACAACCCATTCACCAAGCGAGGTCCCCATGACCGAGACTGTGTATACCGATATCAGCCGCTTTTCCGAGCTGGACATCTACCTGTTCAAGAAAGGCAGCCACTACCGCCTGTTTGACAAGCTGGGATCCCACCCCATGCACCGGGAAGGGATGCCGGGGACCTACTTCGCGGTCTGGGCCCCGAATGCGGAGGCGGTCTCGGTCATCGGGGACTTCAACGCCTGGGACACCTCCAGCCATCCCCTGGCCTGCCGCCCGGACGGCTCAGGGATCTGGGAAGGCTTTCTGCCCAGAGTGGAGGCCGGAACGGTGTATAAATACCACATCATCTCGGCCATGAGCGAATACCGGATGGACAAGGCCGACCCCTTCGCCCGGCTCTGGGAGGTCCCGCCCCAGACCGGAACCAGGGTCTGGTCCCCCAGGTACACCTGGCAGGATCAGGCCTGGATGGACAAGCGAAGCAAACACAATGCCCTTGACGCCCCCATGTCCATCTACGAGGTCCATCTCGGGTCCTGGGCCAGGCGCCCGGACGGGGAGTTCCTTTCCTATCAGGAGGTGGCCGAAAGCCTGGGCCGCTATGTCCGGGAAATGGGCTTCACTCACGTGGAGTTCCTCCCGCTCATGGAGCATCCCTTCTACGGCTCCTGGGGCTACCAATGCCTGGGGTTTTTCGCTCCCAGCTCCAGATACGGCACGCCCGAGGACTTCATGGCCCTGATCGACCATCTGCACAGCCTGGACATCGGGGTCATCCTGGACTGGGTCCCTTCCCATTTCCCCAATGACGGGAATGGACTGGCCTACTTCGACGGCACCCATCTCTTTGAACACGCCGACCCCAGACAGGGCTTTCATCCGGAATGGAAAAGCTGCATTTTCAACTACAGCCGAAACGAAGTCCGCTCCTTTCTCATCTCCAGCGCCCTGTACTGGTTGGAAACCTTCCATGTGGACGGGCTGCGGGTGGATGCCGTGGCCTCCATGCTCTATTTGGACTATGGCCGAGAAGACGGGGAATGGATCCCCAACAAGTACGGCGGGCGGGAGAACCTGCCGGCCATCGATTTCATCCGCACCCTGAACCAGGAGCTGTACACCAATTTTCCGGATATCCAGATCATCGCCGAGGAATCGACCTCCTGGCCAATGGTCACCCGTCCGCCCTATGCCGGGGGGCTGGGGTTCGGCCTGAAATGGAACATGGGTTGGATGCACGACTCCCTGGAGTATATGGCCCAGGACCCCATCTACCGCCGCTATCACCAGAACAAGCTGACCTTCGCCCTGTGGTACGCCTTTACCGAGAACTTTCTCCTGCCCCTGTCCCACGACGAGGTGGTCTACGGCAAGGGCTCCCTGCTGGGCAAGATGCCCGGCGACCAGTGGCAGCAGTTCGCCAACCTGCGCCTGTTGTTCGGCTACATGTACACTTTTCCCGGCAAGAAGCTGGTCTTCATGGGCGGAGAGTTCGGTCAGCGGCAGGAGTGGTATCATGAAGAGCCCCTGCACTGGGAGCTTTTGGAGCACGAATCCCACTCTGCCCTGCGAACCTGGATGCGGGACCTGAACCATCTCTACCGCCGGGAGCCTGGCCTGCATTCAGCGGAGCTGGAGTCCGCCGGCTTCGAATGGGCGGATTTTTCGGACTGGGAGAACTCGGTGATCAGCTACCTGCGCATGGACCGGGAACACAACGAGCAGCTCCTGGTGGTCTGCAACTTCACCCCGGTGCCCAGAGAGGACTACAGGCTCGGCGTGACCAGGGCCGGAACCTGGGATGAAATAGCCAACAGCGACGCCCTGGAATATGGAGGCAGCGGGATGGGCAACCTCGGCTTGGTGGAATCAGAGCCGATTGCCGCCCACGGCCGCAGCCATTCCCTTAGCCTGACCCTGCCCCCCCTGGCCATGGTCGTGCTCAAGCACCGGACCTCGTCCGGCGAATCAGCTCATACGTGGTGAAAAGATGAAAAGGGCGGATGATCAGTCCCCCGAGCAACCCTCTACCCAGGGAAATATCCATGATCTGCGGTGCGCATTATCTGGGAGACTCAAGGTGCAGGTTCACGGTCTGGGCCCCGTTTCGGGAGCATATGGAGGTCACAATCCTGGACCCGGAGCAGGACCGCATCGTGCCCCTGCAGCCTGCCGGTCAGGGATATTGGCAGGCCGTGATCTCCGGGGTTCCCCCGGGAAGCCTGTATCGCTACCGCCTGGACCGGGAACTGGAACGGCCGGACCCGGCCTCCAACTCCCAGCCCCAGGGCGTGCACGGTCCCTCCCGGGTTGTTGATCACCGGGCCTTTGCCTGGGAGGACCGGGATTGGACCGGGATTTTTCACTCCGAGCTCGTCCTCTACGAGCTGCACATCGGGACCTTCACTCCGGAGGGGACCTGCCAAGCAATCATCCCCCGGCTGGACCAGCTCAAAAAGCTGGGGATCACCGCCCTGTCCCTGATGCCCGTGGCCCAGTGCCCGGGGGAACGGAACTGGGGCTACGACGGGGTCTTTCCCTATGCCGTCAGCCAGGCCTACGGCGGATGCCAGGGCTTGAAGGAGCTGGTCAACGCCTGCCACCGTTCGGGTCTGGCCGTGATCCTGGATGTCGTCTACAACCACCTGGGCCCGGAAGGCAATTATCTACGCGACTTCGGTCCCTACTTTACCTCGGCCTACGCCACTCCCTGGGGGGAGGCGATCAACTTCGATCAGGCCTATTCCGAACCGGTCCGCCGCTTTTTCCTGGACAACGCCCTGTACTGGGCGGAACACTTCCATATCGACGGCCTGCGCCTGGATGCGATACACGCCATAATGGACCAGAGCCCACATCCGTTTCTGCAGGAGCTGAGCAAGGAAATGGAGGCCATGGGCCAGAACCTGGGCAAGCCGATCTCCATCATTGCCGAGAGCGACTTAAACGACGCCAAGGTCCTGCGGCCCAGGTCCCAGGGAGGCTTCGGCCACCAGGCCCAGTGGACGGACGATTTCCACCACAGTCTGCACGCCGTGCTCACCGGCGAGGATCAGGGATATTATCAGGATTTCGGCCGCCTGCAGGATTTGCAGAAAAGCATGGAGAACGGCTATGTCTACACCTGGCAGTACTCCAACTTCCGCAAGCGGAGACACGGAACCCCAAACAGCGAGTGCCGGGGAGAGCAGTTCGTCATCTACTCCCAGACCCACGACCAGGTGGGCAACCGCATGCTGGGCGAGCGCCTCAGCCGGCTGGTGGACTTCGAGGCCCTGAAGCTGGCCGCCGGGTGCATGCTCTGCTCCCCGTTCGTGCCCATGCTGTTCATGGGCCAGGAGTACGCGGAGCCTGCTCCCTTCCTGTATTTCGTCCACCATTCCGATCCGGACCTGGTGGAGGCCGTGCGCCGCGGACGGGCCGAAGAATTCAAGGACTTTCAGTGGGCAGGCACGCCCCCGGATCCTCAGGATGAAAAAACATTCTTGGACTCAAAGCTCAATTGGGACCTATGTTCTACAGGCCAACATGCCCAAATGCTGGCCCTTTACCAAGAGCTCTTTCGCCTCCGTCGCACCCTTCCCCCGCTGCGGGTCCTGGACAAGGACCGGGTCCAGGCCGACACCTGGAACGATGACACCGTGCTCACCGTCCTTCGCTGGTATCGGGGACAGGATATCCTGTTCATCGGCAATTTCTCCGGCCGAAAGCAGACCTGGACCGCCAGAGTTCCAAGGGGGGCTCGGAACCTGCTTTTGGACTCCAGCCGGGAAGAATGGGCCGGTCCCGGCGGCCTGGCCCCGGCAGTATTAGGGCATACAACCCAGATTTCCCTCATGCCCTGGAGTTTTGTGCTGTATGCCGGCGGCTGAGAGAGCAAAAAAGATCACTCTTTGATTGTGCCCATAAATCCCCTTTGCATGATTGCACAAAATAATGGCAGCATGAAGATACAACATGTCAATTTCAGGTTTGCCTGAGGCAAAGCTGAACCCTGAACATTGGAATGGAGACACCATGAACCGACGCGGCAGCGGACTCATCCTGCACATTACCTCCTTGCCCTCCCCTTTCGGAATCGGCGACCTGGGACCCGGCGCCTACCGGGCCGTGGACTTCATGCACCGGGCCGGTCAGGCCTTCTGGCAGATCCTGCCCCTGACCCCCACATCCGGAATCAACGGCCATTCCCCGTACAGCAGCATCTCCGCCTTTGCCGGAAATACCCTGCTGATCAGTCCGGAACTCCTGGCCGAGGATGGACTCATCTCCTTGACCGATCTGCCCCAAGCCCCCGCCGACCCGTCCACGGTGGATTACACTGCCGCGGAAGAGAGCAAGCAGAACCTTGTGCACATGGCCCATGCCGCCCTGCCGGCCTATCCCGGCCTCCAGGACGAGTTTCACCGCTTCTGTCTCCGGGAGAAAAACTGGCTGGATGACTTCGCTTTATTCTGCGTGGCCAAGGAGGCCTGCGGACGGGACTGCTGGAATCAGTGGCCCCGGGAGCTTCGGGACCGGGATGCTCAGGCCCTGGACGATCTGGCCCGGGAGCGGGGGGTGGAGATAGAGAGGATCAAGTTCGGACAGTTCCTTTTTTTCCGTCAATGGGCCGGGCTAAAAAAATACACGAATCACAAGGGAATCCAAATCATCGGCGATCTGCCCATTTACGTCAGCTTTGACAGCGCCGAGGTCTGGGCCCAGCCGGAGCAGTTCAAGCTCGACGAGCAGGGTACTCCGGTCACCGTGGCCGGGGTTCCGCCGGACTACTTCAGCTCCACCGGGCAGCTGTGGGGCAACCCGGTCTATGACTGGGAGCGGATGGAAGACACCGGCTTTGCCTGGTGGATCCAGCGCCTGCAGCACACCTTTTCCCTCTACGACATCGTGCGCATCGATCACTTTCGGGGATTTGTCGGCTACTGGGAGGTCCCCTACGCAGAAGAAACCGCGGTCAACGGCTGGTGGACCGAGGCCCCGGCCATCCGTTTCTTCCGCACCCTGCTCACCCGCTTTCCCTGCCTGCCCATCATTGCCGAGGACCTGGGGGAGATCACCCCGGATGTCCGGGAGGTCATGCACCTGTTCAACTTTCCGGGCATGAAGGTCTTGGTCTTCGCCTTTTACGAGGACAATCCCCTGCACCCCTTCCTGCCGCACACCTATGAGCGGAACTGCGTGGCCTACACCGGAACCCACGACACGAACACGGTTCTGGGCTGGCTGCAGAACGAGACCGACCAGCAGACCAGGCAGCGCCTGTACCGCTATCTGGGCCGGGAGCTTCCGGACCGCCAGGTCCCCTGGGAGCTGGTCCGCCTGGCCATGGGCTCAGTGGCTGACAAGGCCGTTTTCCCCCTTCAGGATCTCTTGGGACTGAACGCGGACAGCAGAATGAACCTGCCCAGCACCACCCAGGCCAACTGGGCCTGGCGGGCCCGGCCCGAGGAACTGAGCCCGGACCTGGCCGATGCCCTGGCAGACATGGCCGCCGCCTACGGGCGGACATAGAAGAGGTGTGTGCCTTTACCGCCCGACCCATTCCTCCCCCAACCTGAATTACCCATTTTGCGCTTGACGCGAGATGGGTAACGGTCTCCCGATTTCCGGCATCCTACTTCTGTCCTCTGACCTCTGTCCCCTGTCCTCTGACCTCTGTCCTCCGACCTCTGTCCACTGCTCAGCCCAAAGAGGGCGAATGATTATTCGCCCCTACACCCGATCCGCCGGATTTAGACCTGAGGCCGACCTCTGTCTTCTTTCTTCTGATCTCTGTCTTCTGATCTCTGTCTTCTGCCTTCTGACCTCGGACCTCTGATCTCTGATCTCTGACCTCTGATCTCTGACTTCTGATCTCTGTCCCCTGTCTTCTGTCTTCCGACCTCTGTCCTCTGATCTCTGACCTCTGACCTCTGATCTCTGACTTCTGATCTCTGTCCCCTGTCTTCTGTCTTCCGACCTCTGTCCTCTGATCTCTGACCTCTGTTCTCTGTCCCCCTACCCAGCTTCCTCGAACTGCAGGTAGTCTCCGATGATGACCTTCAGGCCGAATCCTGGGAAGTTGACCTTATATTTATTGGGCGGGATGAAGCTTAAGACCTTGCCCTGGCCGAAGACCTTGTGCCGGCAATGGCCGGAGACAGGCTGGGGCTCACCGGACTCCTGCGGTTGTGTCTGCTCCTGCCTCTGTTTCTTGTCTCCGGGAGGAATCATCCCCCCGGTGTAGTTCTCCCGCAGCTCCTCGTAGGATCCGGCAGTGAACTCCTGGACGAACGGGCTGGGCCGGGCCGGTTCACTCCGGCCCTGAAAGCGGTTGAACAGGGACTCGGGCATGGACAGACCCAGGTACTCCTTGGCCCGGGTGCAGGCCACATAGAACAGGCGCCGCTCCTCCTCCATGCCCTCCATGTCCATAAGCGCGTGCTTGGACGGAAAACGGTCCTCGACCAGATCGAGGACGATCACCGCGCTCCACTCCAGCCCTTTGGCCGAGTGCACCGTGGACAAGGTCAACACATTCTCCTTGACCTGCCTGCGGCCCAGCTGCTCCGGATTCTCCAGGCTCAGATCGGAAAGGAAGAGCTCCAGATCCGAATACCCGGAGGCGATCTGGGACAGCTGCTCCAGACCGTTCTCCCGCTTGGGATAGTCGTCCGGAAAGCGCTCCTTGAGCTTGGGACCGTAGTACTCGCGGATCTTGTCCACAATGTCCTGGGGCGGGTCCGAGCGGTGCTCGCGCAGCCAGTTGACCATGTCCAGGGCTTCCTGCAGCCCGGGCTTGGAGCCGCATGCCTTGTTCAAAGCCTGAAAGTTCTGATCCACCAGGTAATCGTAGAGCCGCCGGCAGGTCTTGGGACCCACTCCGGAGACCAGGCTCATGGCCCGCTGCCAGGCCGGCAGGTCGGTGGGATTGGCCCCCAGGCGCAGATGGGCCACCACGTCCTTGATGTGCGCGGCCTCGGTAAAGCGCATGCCCCCGAACTTCTGAAAGTCCAACCCGCTCTTGGCCAGGGCCAGCTCCAGGGGATAGGACTGGAACCCGGCCCGGAACAGAACCGCGATATCCCCCAGATCGTAGCGTCGACTGAGATCCATGATGGTGTTCATGACCACCGCGGCCTGAGACTGGTCGCTCAAAGGCCGCAGGAGCTGGGGCAACCCCCCTTCCTCGTGCCGGGAGAAGAGGCGCTTTTCGTACTTCTCCTTGGCCCCGGCCAGGATCTGGTTGCTCAGGGAAAGAATGGGCTGGGTGGAGCGGTAGTTCTGCTCCAGCTTGACCACCTTGGTTCGGGGGAAGCTGGTGGAAAACTCCAGGATATTGCTCACCGTGGCCCCGCGGAAAGAGTAGATGGACTGGGCGTCATCCCCCACGGCCATGACGTTTCCCTCCTCCCCGGCCAGAAGCTTGACCAGCCGGCCCTGGACCAGGTTGGTGTCCTGATACTCGTCGACCATGATATGGCTCGAGCGCTGGGCCAAAAAGTCCCTCAGGTCAGTCCGCTCCTTGAGCAGACGCTCGAACAAAAACAGGAGGTCGTCATAGTCCACAAGGCCGTAGTCCAGCTTGAACTGCTCATAGCCCTGTAAAATGGTCCGCAAGTCCTGGACATAAGGCAAAAAATGGCTGGAGTCCTTGCTGATGATGTGCTCCAGATCCAGCTCCTTGTTCCGGCTCTTGCTGATCAGGGACATGACCGTTCCCTTCTTGGGAAAGGAACGGTCACCCTTGGCGATGCCCTCCGCCTCCCTGACCTGGGCCAGGATGTCCTCGGCGTCCCCCCGGTCCAGAATGGTCAGATCCGGGCGCAGCCCCAGGGCTTGACCGTAGCGGCGGAGCATGGAGTAGGCATAAGAATGGAAGGTCCCGCCGCTTACCCCGTGCAGTCCCTGACCCAGGAGGTGGCTGGCCCGGTTGAGCATCTCCTGGGCCGCCTTACGGGTGAAGGTGAGCAGGAGGATTGATTCCGGAGGCTCGCCCTGTCCCACCAGATGGGCCAGACGGTAGACCACGGTCCGGGTCTTGCCGCTGCCCGCTCCGGCAATGACCAGAAGCGGCCCCTGAGCATGAGTCACGGCCTCCAGCTGGGCCGGATTGAGATTGTTTTCAAGATCGAGCTGCATGGGTGTTCACCCTTGTTTATTCGTTATCGGTTATTCGTTCTGCATGCCTTGTGCTTCGATTATTCGCTTTCCCTGATCCAAACAGATACAGCCTCTGCAAAGCGCTCAAGATCCTCCAAACGCTGAAGATTGGAGTATATCTCATCCCAGTTCAAGCCCAAATATTCATGGACCAGAATGTTTCGAAATCCGGCAATCGGGGCCAGACATTTGGCAAACCCTGAGTCCACGATACCCAACTCCCCCATGCGAAGTATGGCATCATGGGCGTCAGCAGGCTTTTGGGCTTTTTCTAGAGCTATGACTCGGTGGCAGATATCTATGCAGCACTGAGCACCCACTTCCAGATTACGTTCCACAATATCCCGCAGATAAGGGTCGTTATCAAAATCAGTCCGTTTTTTGTGACTCAGCGGTTCTAATCTGGCCAAGCGTTCTCTGAGTTCGTCCAAACGCTTTTCGATACCGCAAAACCCTTGCTGCATAGGGGTCCTCCCTGAGGATGTCATCCCTGCTCCTCTTCAAAAAAGGTAAATAGTCGAAATACATTCCCATGACCTTGGCCTCAAAATCCACTCTGGCTTCCACGCTTTGCTCATACAGGATCTGACCCTGAGAAATGACTGCAAAAGACAAATCAATCGGGGCGTTGTTTAGGATCACCACATCGATCCGGGACGAGTGCAGCAGCCCGGCCAGATCTGAAGCCAGAGATGAGCGCACCACTGCCTTGTCTGCATCCCGGTCCAGAAGAATTGCAAAATCGTAATCGCTCTGCGGACTGATGTGGCCCGCGACCCGTGAGCCAAAGAGATAGGCCAGGACTATGTCCGAATAATTTTCCTGGAGGAACTCGTAAAGCTGAATGTCTTTATCTTCCACTCTATTCATACCCTCAATCCAGGTTCAGACCATGATTTTTGAGGCTCCTTGAAAGAAATCCAGGACCTCCCGCCCCACATCCCGGACATGCTCAATCTGCGTTCCCTGGCAGTCATAGCAGAACACATCATCGGCAGTATGCATCCCCCGACGGCCGAAGAAGCCGAAGATCTCGGTCCGGTCGAACTTGGCCTTGAGATCAAAGCCAGGGTGAGGAGTACAGACCAAGTCCGGAACCATGGCCAGCTTGCAGCCGGGGTAGAGCTCCTCCCCGTAATGAACCTGGGCCATGACCGGCCTGCCCTTCCAGGTGAGCTCCAAAAGCCCGGCCCGGATCTCCTCCCGCACGGAGTTGACCTGCGTTCCAGGCACCCGTCCCCGGGCAAAGCGCTGCTGATCGTGAATGTATACCCGCCCGGGATCCAGGGCCAGGGCAGCGCTCTTTTCCGCAATGCAGGAGGCGTCCAGCTCGTGCTGTGGCCTGCGCTGCTGACGGAGCCAGCCCATATTCATGAGCCAGACATTTACGTCCACCTCAGTCTCCAGGGTGGTAAATCCGTGATCTGCCAGGGCCAGAAGACGCTTGGGACCGGGCAGGGCCAGATAGCGGTCCAGGATCTCGCCGATGAGCTGATCCCAGGTGCGCAAGAGCTCCATGACCGGACCGTGCCAGGGATCATCCGGGTCGACCAGGGCCGGGAACAGGAAGTGCCCCAACCGGTCCGTCTCGGTCAGGACAAAGACGAACAAGTCCCAGGCCAGATCCGGCCAAAGCAAGTCCAGGGCCATGCGTCTAGAATTCAGGGTGGCCTGGAGCTCGGAGAGCAAGAAGCCGAAGTCGGCCCGTCCCCGCTCTGTATCCGCTTCCAGCTTGTACCCCCTGGAGGCCAGCATCCCGGCCAGGACCCGGGGGTAGACCGCCCTTTCCAGATCCGGGGCCACGAACCCGGAAATGAGCATCCCCCGCAGGGTCATCGCTGGATAGGTATTGGGCAGGTTGATCACCTTGCTGGTCAGCCCTTTGTCCCCCAAGCGGCTAAAGATGGTCGGGGCCTGAACTTGGGAAAAATCCGCGATGCGCAGTTGGTAGGAGACCGGATCGATGGCAGTGAACCCGAAGATCCCGTGCTCCTGCGGACCGGAAGCAGTAAAGAACGAGGTCCAGTTCACCGGGGAGAGCTCGGGCAGCTCGGCTCGGATAGCCTGGGCCTTTGGAGTGCGGCTCAAGCGGGCCAGGTTCGGGAACTCTTCCCCAGCCCCCAGCTCCCGGGCCAGAGAAAAAGGCAGGCCGTCCAGGCCGAGGACGACGCACCTGGGACGCTGTATGTGTGCCATAAAAGCAACTGTACCAGTATCCATGCCGGTTGACCAGCGGACAGAGGGCCTCCCTTTCCATCCCTCTGCGTTCATGCTATACGACTGTGTAACGTGAAAAATTCCTATTTTTCGGGTCCAAACCCCAGAGCCGGCATGAAATTCCAGACCAAGCTCCTACTCCTGCTCCTGACGGTCGCCCTTGTCCCCCTATGCCTAAGCTTTGCCGCCCAACAAATCTCCGTAAACTACTTCGGGGACAAGATCGCCGAAGATGCCCGGGAACGGATGGAAGAAAGCGCCCGGAGCCTGCTGCAGACCCTGACCGCCGATTATGCCCATATCCTGCACCGGGATCGTTCCCTGGCCGAGATGGCCCTGCACATCCAGGCCCAGGCGGTCACAAGCCGCCTGAGGGCCGATCCGCCTTCCTCTCCCCCTCCTGTGTACTACGCCGAGGACTATACATCACCCCAGGAGCAGCCCGGGGACCTGACCACCACAGACAAGTACAGGCAGACTGACAGCCGGGGCAAGGCCCACCCGATTCCGGTCTCCTTCACTCAGCAGACCATCTATCTTGCGCCCGGAGTGGACAAAGAGCAGGTCCAGGACCAGGTTCGTCGCCTGAGCACCATGCCGGACGTGTACCGCACCCTGCACAACATTCAGCCGGAGCTCTTCCTGTGGCAGTACACCGCCCTGGAGTCCGGCATGCATGTCAGCTACCCGGGGAAAGGCGCCTATCCCTCGAGCTACGATCCAAGAGAACGCCTGTGGTACATGCTGGCCCTGGATCATGGCGGTCAGATCGAGCAGATCATGACTGATGTGAGCACCGGAAGCATGATCCTGACCATGGCCATGCCCATCCACTCCAGGGACGGCAGCGTGGCCGGGGTCACCGCCCTGGATATCGACTACCGCCAGTTCTTCGCCGACTGGAACATCCCGGACCAATGGTCCCAAAGCATGGACTGCATGGTGGTTGCCTATCGCCCGGGCCGGCGGCGGGCGCCGAACCGGCAACTGGAGATCCTGCTCCGGAACCGGAAAGAGGACGTCAATCGCGATTGGCGGATCCCGGTGGAGCAGAAGTTCCTGGACCTTCCGGCAGAACACCTGAATGCTCTGCTGGAGGATATCCGGGCCGGACGTTCCGGGATCCACAGGATGCCCTATCAGGGCCAAGAAGCCCTGTGGGCCTATGGAAGCCGGACAGACAACGAACCTTCCCCGTGGCTGTAGTTCCATACAGAGAGGTCATAGCCCAGGCCTTGACCGCTGAAGAGCACATAACCCATCAGATGAATCTCGGCCTGTCCATCGCCGCCGTCCTGACCGTTCTGGCCGTCCTGCTGGCCATCGGCCTGGCCGTAGTTCGCTCCCGCAAATTGACCGAATCGGTCCAGGAGCTGGCTGTCGCCGCCAACCGCCTATCCGACGGTGATTTCGAGACCAAGGTGCAAACCAACTACTGCCGGGAGCTGAACGAGCTGGGAGACGTCTTCAACTGCCTGGGACCGAGGCTTCAGGAACGAGAAGAGATGAAGCAGTCTCTGGAGCTGGCCAGGATCATTCAGCAGCGCCTGCTTCCGGACCAAGCCCCTCCATGCCCCGGCTTCGACCTGACCGGGATGAGTCAGTACTGCCAGGAAACAGGCGGGGATTACTACGATTTCATCTTCTTGGGCCAAGACAGTCTTCATCATCCCGCCCTGGCCCTGGGCGACGTCTCCGGGCACGGGGTGGGCACAGCCCTGGTCATGGCCACGGCCCGGGCCATGCTCCACGCCCTGGCCATGCGGCACGGAAGCGACCTGAACAGCCTGTTCTCCGAGCTGAACAGCTCCCTGTGCCGGGACACGGAAGATACCTACTTCATGACCATGTTCTATGGGGTCTTGGACTGTGAACAGGCCACCCTGGAATGGATTTCAGCCGGCCATGCCCCCTTGTTCCTGTATCGCAGCTCCGGTGAGATCCACCATCTGGACAGTTCGGGAATCCCCCTTGGGGTCATGGAGCACAGCACATTCGAGGCCGCGGAGCCCATTGTTTTTGATCCGGGCGATATCCTCTTGGCCTGCAGCGACGGGGTTTGGGAATGCACAAATCCCGACGGAGAGATGTTCGGCACAGAGCGGGTCGATTCCCTGCTGCTGGAATTGGCGGAGGTGGATGCGGATGGAATCTGCCGGACCTTTCTGCAGGAGCTTGAACACTTTCGGCAGGGGGAGGCACCCAATGACGATATCACCCTGATGGTCATCAAGGCCACCGGGTAAAACCGGTCATAGAGGAGTCACGCTGATCATCCCCAACCCGATAACGTTGCATTTTGGGTCCAATCTCAGTATTGTCCTGCCCTTGCTTGGATCAACGACTATACACGGCAGGAGCACGCATCAATGAGCGACACCCCCATCGGCACCAGAGTCAAGAAGCTCCGTCAGGCCCGGGAGCTCAGCCTGGAAGAGCTGGCCTCCAGAACCGACCTGAGCGTTGCCTTTCTCTCTTCCCTGGAAGAAGACGACGTCTACCCCAGCCTCGGCCCCCTGCTCAAGATCTCCAGGGCTTTGGGACTGCGCTTGGGCACCTTCATGGACGACAAGGTCAGCCAGGATCCACTGATTGTCCGCCTGCAGGAGCGGGAAGAAGAGCTGCACATGATCCGGGACAAGGACCATCCTGTCTCCCTGCGCTTTTACTCTTTGGGAAAAGGCAAGAATGACCGGCATATGGAGCCTTTCTTCATTCAAATCCTCCCCGAATCGGCCAAGCACACGGATCTTTCTTCCCATGAAGGCGAGGAGTTCATCGTGGTGGTCTCCGGCCGGGTGCAGATCGTCTACGGGGAAGAAACCACGATCCTGGAGCCCGGAGACAGCATCTACTACAACTCCATCATCCCCCACCACGTCTCCTGTGCCGGGGATGAGCCGGCCGAGATCTACGCTGTTTTGTATCTGCCCAACTGAGGAATCCGAAGCCGGAATCGGAAGGCAGGAGGCAGCGATCAGTGAAGAATTCTGGTTTTATTATGGACAATGAAGGTATGCACCAAGAGAATCCTATACGCGAGATTACCCTGGGCCAAATGCTGGACCAGGCCATAGCAGAGCATCCGGACAATGACGCGGTGGTCTATGTGGACCGGGACTTCCGGCTCTCCTACAGGGAGTTTGGAGACCTGGTGGACGAATTGGCCAAAGGCCTTATGGCCCTGGGAATAGGAAAGGGAGAGAAAGTGGCCATATGGTCTACCAATGTACCGCATTGGGTGGCGCTGCAGTTTGCCACCGCCAAGATCGGGGCCATTCTGCTCACGGTGAACACCTACTACAAGGAAAGCGAGCTGGCCTATCTGCTCCAGCAGTCTGAGGCCGAAAACCTGGTCATCATCGACGGCTTCAAGGATACCGACTACGTGCAGACCGTGTACTCTTTGGTCCCGGAGCTGCGCACTCAGCAACGGGGACACCTGGCCAGCCCGGAGTTCCCCTGCCTGAAGCGGGTCTTTTTTCTGGGCCAGGAAAAACACCGGGGCATGTACTCCCTGCCCGAGCTGCTTGGCCTGGGCCGGCTGATATCCGATGCCGATTATCTGGCCCGGCAGAAAAGCCTTGACCCCCACGATGTGGTCAACATGCAGTACACCTCGGGAACCACCGGCTTCCCCAAAGGGGTTATGCTCACCCATTCGAACATCGGGAACAACGGATTCTGGGTCGGCGAACATCAACTGCTCACTCCCCGGGATCGGATCTGCGTGCCTGTGCCCCTCTTTCACTGCTTCGGCTGCGTGATGGGAGTGCTCGGGGCGGTCAGTCATGCCAGCACCCTGGTTATCCTGGAGGAATTCAATCCCCTGCTGGTGCTGACCTCGATCCAGGCTGAGAAATGCACCGCCCTTTACGGCGTCCCGACCATGTTCATGGCCCTTTTGGATCACAGCCTGTTCTCCCAGTTCGATCTCGGATCTTTGCGCACCGGGATCATGGCCGGTTCTCCCTGTCCGATCAAGGTCATGCGCCAGGTCATAGACACCATGCATATGACCGACATCACCATCTGCTATGGGCTGACCGAGGGCTCTCCGGTCATGACCCAGACCCGGGCCGACGATAGCCTGGAAAAGCGGGTGGAAACCGTCGGCCGGGCCATGCCCGGAATCGAGGTGGCCATCTTTGACCCCAAGACCGGCGAGGAGGTCTCGGCCGGAGAGCCGGGAGAGATCTGTTGCCGGGGCTACAATGTGATGAAGGGCTACTACAACAACCCCCAGGCCACGGCCGAGACCATCGACCGGGAGGGCTGGCTGCATACCGGGGACTTGGCGGTCATGGACGAGGAAGGCTATGTGAGCATCACCGGAAGAATCAAGGATATGATCATCCGGGGCGGGGAGAACATCTATCCCCGGGAGATCGAGGAGTTTCTGTATACCATGGAGGGAATCTACGACGTGCAGGTCGTGGGCGTGCCCAGCCAGAAATACGGAGAAGAAGTCGGGGCCTTCATCATCCTCAAAGGTGACTGCGACATTCAGGCCGAAGACGTCCGGGACTTCTGCCGGGGAAAGATCTCCCGGTACAAGATCCCTAAACACATCGCCTTTGTCAGCGAATACGACATGACCGCTTCGGGCAAGGTGCAGAAGTTTAAGCTTCGGGAGATGGCCGCTGAGATGTTCCAGTAGCCACCCGGAGACAGAATCATAATGGCAGAAAACAAGACGCCGGGAAATCTATTGTGAATATGGATCAAGAGAACTGGATCGCCTGTGCCCCGTTTGAGTCCCTGCTTCAGATGCAGATCCATGAGGCATCCGAAGGAGAGGCCGTCCTGAGCATGCCCTTCTTGCCCCAGTTCGCCCAGGGAGCGGGCCTGATGCACGGCGGGGCCATGGTCAGCCTGGCCGACACCGCCCTGGCCATGGCTATCAAGAGCCTTCTGGCCCCAGGGACCCATTTCGGGACCATTGAGGCCCATACCCGGTTTCTCGCACCTGTTCGTAAAGGGCAGGTCACAGCCAGGGCCAGGATCACCAGCCGGGAAGGCCGCGAGTTTTACGGACATGCGGATGTGGAGGACGATCAGGGGCGGGCCGTCCTGCACTTTGAGGCCAGGTTCAAGCAGGCCAGGGACAGGAAGGAATCTGTGAATCGTGAACTGTGAACTGTGAATCGTGAACTGTGAACTGGCAAGAATTCAGAGGATCCTGTCACTATGCAACCACCCCTGGAGCCCCCTCCTTGCCAAGGAGGGGGCTCGTAACCTTCTGATAGAGATTTCAATCTATGATCGTGGTGCTCGATAAACTGAAAAGAGGAAGAAGCATTAACCGCTGATAAAGATGATCTTCGCTGATACTAATGGGTGCGAAATGTTCTTTACATTGTGCTCCCATTAGTAGTTCCGCCTATGGCGGAACTCGCGCATGAAGCGAGCGGGAATTTATTTCCCGCGCAGCTGAGTGCAGCGCGCAAAAAGTATACAACTTTTTGCTCTCATCAATAAGATGAGAAATCACCTGACCAAAGATCAGCGCATTCCCTTGTTCAGTCGTCGCCATGGGCACGCGATTCCAGTCTCCTGCGTACCATGCCTTCAAACCCCGTCCGATTCAGGACCTCTTTGATCGGCACTTTCCTGCCGTCGACAAACAAGGCTATCGCGCTCTTGATCCCCTGGGATCGAGCCTCTTCCGAGTCTGTGGACACGATCCGGAGCTGGACCTCCGGCCCCAGTTTCTCAGCCACATCTTCGGCCACGCCTATGGCCTTGTCACAGCCGGGTCAGGCGAATGCCGTTTTGTGGTAGATAGTGATACGGACCATAATCACATTTTCCACACCCCGCTTGCCTGTTACGCCGCAGACACGCGGGGAAGAACAACCTGCTACGCGCTCAACTTTTCCGCCTGTTCAGTGAGCAGGGTCTTGAACCGGTCCAGAGTTACCGGGTAGGGCTGGATGGGAATGCCCATCCAGTCGGAGTACTCTAAAAAATCTTCAGGATTTTCAGCCATGTATTGTTCTACATAGCCTATGGAATCCAGGACCACGGCACCACCGGTATGCCGGGGGAAGTTCTCATTGGCCAGGCCCTTGTCCCAGCCCTTGAACACCTGATGCCGGAACTTGATCCACCCCGGGGTCATCCACCAGACCTTTTCCCCTCCGGCCACCTCCTGGGCGATCTGCTCCCGTTCCGCTTCACTAGCCACCATGTCCATGCAGTGGGTTGCGTTGATCCGGGCCACGTTCGGCCCCTGTTCCTCGACAATGGTCTGCATGGTCCGGGTAGGCTGTGCCGGATTGACGTAGCAGAACTTGCCCCCATAAACGACAATGACCTTGTCTACTACCTGCTTGGCCTTCTGGATTCGGGATACCAGCTGCCGCTCAAGCTCCTTGACATTCTCATGCAGTCCCGGCGTGGTGTAGAATACATCCTCTGTATCCAAAAAACCCTCGTGCCTGAGGTGGTTGAGTTCTAGGCTCACTGTGCCGCAAGCAACAATGGCCATATCCCGAAACGAAACTCCGGACATATTTCCTCCTTGCGTGAAACCAAAGATATAAGGCTCTTCGACACAGAAAGTGGAATCGCCTACATAAGAGTTTGCCGTCTCTTCTGTGTGCCGTGAGCGGCAGGCCCGCACATTTTCTTGGTCCCGCCACCAGGCACTCACATGCATGATATGCTCAGTCCATCTGAAGGCAATGACCATCATGTGAGTGCCTGGAGGGGGCAGGGATCCCCCTTTGGCGGGAATTAGAAAATACCGGGCCGAAAGTGGGCTCACAGAAGAGATGGCAAACTCCAAAAATCCACAGGCTACGTCGAAAAACCAGATATAATCTCCCTCCTCCGAGACCAGAAGCTCAGTCCTGGAAAGAGATCACCTGTATGATTTCAAGCATAGACCATGCCGGACATACACATTGGTCCCCTTCCCCTTGATGTGTCCGCCAACAAGCTGAGAATCTTGTTTTCTTATGAAAGCCACTTAAGCAGGAACATATTGCGAGCTTAACGATTGTTCACGCTCGTCCTTCACACCTGTTTTCCACAGCAAGAAGTGAGCGGGTCACTTCTCCCTTCCATCCCCCTTCAGAATCTGATCCAGGGCCTCCAGCTCCTCCTGCTTCATGCCGAAGCTGTGCTCTGATCCAGGGAAGGTCCCGGTTTCCACATCCTGCTTATAGCTTGCCACCGCTCTGCTCATTTCCTGGCCCAGTCTGGCGTACTGCCGCACAAACTTGGGCAGGAAGCGATCAAAAAGCCCAACCAAGTCCTGCAGAACCAGGACCTGGCCGTCGCATCCAGCCCCGGCCCCGATCCCGATGGTCGGTATGGGGATTGCCTGACTGACCCGCTCGGCCAAAGGTGCAGGCACCGCTTCCAGGACCAGGCTGAAGCATCCGGCCTGGGCCAAGGCCTGGGCATCATCCATCAGCTGCCTTGCGGCCCGGGCTGACTTGCCCTGGACTTTGAACCCGCCCAATTGGCCTGCGCTCTGGGGGGTAAGTCCCAGATGGCCCTGGACCGGAATCCCGGCTCGAACAATGGCCTGAACCTGAGGAAGGACCGATGCTCCGCCTTCCAGCTTGACTGCCTGGGCCCCGCCCTCCTTGATCAGCCGCCCGGCGTTGTCCACCGCCTGCTGCACACTGACCTGGTAGGACATAAAGGGCATGTCGCTGACCACCATGCTCCGTTTGGCACCCCGGACCACTGGCTTGGTATGGTGGATCATCTCCGGAATGTCCACGGACAGGGTGTCCTCATGACCCAGAACGACCATGGCCAGAGAATCCCCAACCAGGATCATATCCAGTTCACATTCATCCACAATCTTGGCTGTGGGATAGTCATAGGCAGTAAGCATGCTCAGCTTGCGCTGCCCTTTGGCCTGGATGATATCCAGGGTGCTTAATCGGCTCATCCTCTTTCTCCTCTGGACTGATTCTTATATTCCAGGACCTGAATCAGATCGGTCAGGACCCTGTTCACCGGAGTGGGGATATCAGCTTCCCGCCCCCACCGGCAGATTATGCCGTTGATGGCCTCGACTTCAGTGCGATTTTTGCCCCGCACATCCTGAAGCATTGACGAATGATTCACCGCCGTGGCCTGGGCAACCCCCATCACCCGGTCCACAGTATCCACTGCGGGCTGGGCACCACGAGCCCTGGCCACCTCCATAGCTTCTTTGACTGCCTCCTGGGCCACATCCCGGGCCGGAGCGCATTGGGCAATCCAGCCGTTGGCTACTCCGGCCAGGGCGGTAACAGCATTGATGCCCACATTGACCAGGAGCTTGGCCCAGATATGGTCCATGACCCGATCAGTGGCTTCACAGTCCATGCCCGCCCGGTGAAAGATGCGGACAAGATCATGCAGAACCGGGGACGGCTCGCCCCCGATAGATCCAAAAACCGTGGGACCGTTCCCCCCATGCCGGATGTGCCCCGGCCCTGTCCGGGTGGCTCCCTGGGCAGTCACTCCGGCCACGATCCGCTCCGGGGGCACATGGGCAGCAATCTGATCCCAGTTCCCCATCCCGTTCTGGACAGTTACAAACACGGTCTGGTCATGGCACAAGGGGAGTATGGAGGCTACCGCCGGCCCGGTGGCGTATGCCTTGACCACCACTACGACCACATCCGGCTGGGTGACTTCCTCCTCCAGGGATAGACAAACATCCAGGTCCCAAACACTCTGGGTCCCATCCAGCTCGTCCACCTTCAGTCCGCGCTCGGCTATGGTCTGCAGATTGATGGTATCCAGACCATAGAGAACCGGACGCAACCCAATGCTCCGCAGACGGGCCCCGAACAGGGACCCCATGGCCCCGGCTCCCAGAAGAAAAATACGCATCTGATCTTTCTCAATAATAATCAATTGATCGGTTCGTTTTCGTCATCCGCAGGAAAAACCTAGACCCGGCCCGCATCCAGGTCAAGGCATTCCAATGGACCCACATGCCCGAAGCGGGCACGATTTCTATACCGATACCGACTGGGAGTGGTTACCCAATCGGATCCTGATATTCACGAGAGTTTGCCGCCTCCCTCCTCGAAGCCGACGGACAAGCAGTGAACTCCCATAGCTACTCCGTCCCGGGCTCATGCTCAGGATGGATCTCTCTCCATTTGACGACGTCAATGGGCAGCCGGTTCATGTCCAGCCACATTCCGCGGGAGTACACTCCCTTGACCAGGCCGTTGCGTTCCAGGGCCTGACAGACAACCACCTCGCCTTCAGGGGGCAGTACATATTCCGGACTCTGCCAATTCATATCCATAGGGCTCACCTGCAAATCCTGAACATATTTAATATCCTTGATTCCTTACCAGTTTTATATCATTGCACAACTCGTGTCCGGGCGCAAGATAAAATCCGCCACTTCAATGCTTGATTGCAGACTGCCCGTGGTGCTACAAAAGTTTGCTCCCGACGCGGCGAAACGATATCCCAGAAGGAGATTGCAATGAGCACCGACAAGACAGAACAGAATGAGTCCAGCTCCTGGCAGAATATCGCCTATTCCAATATGATCGGCAATGAGGCCCTGATGCGGATCCTGATCCGCAAGGGACTGCTGACCCAGGAAGAGTTCTCCTCCGAAGTCCAGCAGGTTCATCAGGAGTTTATGGAACAGCAGAAGAGCCGGGAATGATTCCTTGCTGGGATGTGAGCTATGGCCTTTGAGGATTTGCTTACTCAGTTCGGCTATCCGGCATTGTCTATAGGGACAGTGATCGAGGGAGAAGCGGCCTTGATCTTCGGCGGGATCTTGGCCAAGGAAGGATATTTCGCCCTGGGATGGGTTGTCGGCATCGCCTTTCTGACCACCCTGGCCTGCGACCAGTTCTTTTTCTTTCTCGGCCGCTTTCAGGGGTGCAAGGCCCTGAACAAGTGGCCCAAGCTGCAAGCAAAAAGCAGAAAGATCACCGGCCTTGTGCACAGAAACCACCTCTGGCTGGCGGTTTTTTTCCGATTTGTTTATGGTTTTCGGAGCATTACCCCTTTTACCATCGGCCTGTGCGGGATCACCCCAATTCGATTTTTGATCCTGAATCTCATCGGTGTCAGCCTCTGGGTCTTTCTTTTGACCAGCCTGGGGTACGTGTTCGGCCATGCTTTGGACTGGGTCCTGCAGAGTGTTCGAAACTGGGAACTGTGGATCATAGGCGGATTGACCGGGGCCGGCCTTCTGGTCTGGGGGCTTGTCGCCCTGCGGCGGAAGATGGTGGGCAAATATCTGCATCTCATCCCGTGATTGAACGCAAAGGGCGCGTTGTGCGTACACTTTTTTTGACGGAGTTCACTTGATGGAAACAAAAAAAATCATTGCCTCGGCCGTCCATGTCTATACCAGCCTGGGGCTTGTATTCGCCTTCACCGCCGCTTTGGCCCTGATCACATCGGATGTGAAACTCTTTTTCATCTCATTGTGGATGACCATTGTCATTGACTCCACAGACGGGCTTTTGGCCCGCTATGTGGGAGTCAAGGAGATCCTGCCCCATTTCGACGGCCGGCGCCTGGACGATCTGATCGATTTCATCACCTATGCCTTTCTGCCCTGCGTCGCCCTAGTGGTATTCGACGTCCTACCCCCTTCCTGGGAGTGGGTGGCCGTTCTTCCCCTGCTGGCCAGCGCTTATGGGTTCAGTCAGGACAACGCCAAGACCGACGAGTCCTTTGTCGGCTTCCCCTCTTATTGGAACGTTGTTTTCCTCTACCTCTATGTCCTCTCTCCCTCATACTGGCTGGTCATCGTTCTCCTTGCTGCCCTGTCCATCTTTGTTTTCGTACCCATCCACTACATCTACCCCTCCAAGACCAAATGGCTGAAAAACATCTCCCTGCCCCTCACCGGACTATACGGGGTTATCTACGGAATTATCTGTATCTTTATGCACGCTGACTGGATCAAGGAATTGACCTTGATTTCCTTGAGCTACCCGGTATATTATATTGTGGTATCCGTCATGTACCACCGCCGCTTTTGGCTCAACAGCCGGGGATATTCCACGTAGCCCCACACAGAGACAACGTGGGGCTATGAGGTGTGCATGTGCAGAACAGCCCTTTTCCTCCTCTGCTGCTCTCTCCTCTCCATCCTTCTCCTGCCGCGCCCTCTGCACGCCCTCTCAGCCCAGGAACTCATCGAAGAGACCTGGAATCAGCTTCGGGGACAGGCATCCAGGGGAGAGGTGGCCATGACAATCCACCGTCCGGACTGGGAACGGACAATGCGCATGCAGACCTGGACCCAGGGCCGTTCCCAAAGCCTGATCCGCATCCTGGAACCGGCCAAGGACAAAGGCAACGGGACCTTGAAAAAGGGGCAGGACATGCGGTTTACAGCCCAGCCATGCTTGACTTCCCATCGCCTATGATGGAACATTTCTCAATCCTTATGTCGTATGTGGTCTGGGGACGAAAACCGTCATACGCCCCGCTCCCCGGCTGCAGTGCATTCCTGGACAGCTGCCGCCGGTTTCTCAAACTCTTTGTGGAGGACAATGAGCAATGACCGACGACGTCATATCATTGACCAAGGAACTCATCCGCTTTAAAAGCATGCACGCCCACCCGGAAGAGATCCACAGATGCATGGACTTCATTCAGGAGCACCTGGCCGAACATCAGGTCTATTTCCAGCGCATAGACCACAACTATGTCCCTTCCCTTCTGGTTGCCCCTCATTCCGGAAACGTCCCGGTTACCTTGATGACCCACATCGACGTCGTGAACGGGCCGGACGAGCTCTTTTTCCCCTATGAGGAAAACGGCAGGCTCTTCGGCCGGGGAAGCATTGACGACAAGTACGCAGTGGCCTTGTCGGTCATTTTGTACATCTCTCACCTGGAGCAGGCCCGCCAAAAAGGTCTGGACCAAGACTCCCTGCCCTTTGGCCTCCTGATTACCGGTGATGAGGAGGCCGGGGGATGCAACGGCGCCAAGCACGCCCTGCAGCATTGTACAACTGATTTCTGCATTGCCCTGGACGGGGGAAGTCCGGACAAGGTCGTGGTCAAGGAAAAGGGGGTAATCAAGCTCAAGCTCACCTCCAGGGGGAAAACCGCCCACGGGGCCAGACCCTGGCTGGGGATCAACGCCATCGATGCACTGATCGACGATTATCAGACCATCCGGAGCTTTTTCAGTCAGCAGACCGATGACCACTGGCACCGGACCTTGAACTTCGGCACCCTTCGGGCCGGGACCTCGCACAACCAGGTTCCGGAGACGGCTGAAGGGGTCTTCGATATCCGGTATACCGAAAACGACGATCCGGATGAGCTGATTGCATCCATCCGGCAGGCGGTTCGGGGCACCCTGGAAATCGAGATGAACGAGCCACTGTTTCACAGCGGAGATTCGCCGTATATCACCATGCTCCGGGAGCTCCGTCCTGAGCTCCAATTCGGATTCGAGCATGGGGCCAGCGATGCACGGCACCTCTCAGAGCACAATATTCCCGGGATCGTCTGGGGTGCGGAAGGCGAAATGAGCCAGCACTCGGAAAACGAACATGTGGTCATCAGCAGCGTGCACGAGATGTACGCGGTGCTGGACGAGTTCCTGGGGCATCTGACCCGCAATGAACAGACCAAGGAAGAGCGGATCCATGACCCTGGCCGTATTTGATCTGGACAGCACCCTGCTGAACGGGGACTCGGATCACGCCTGGGGGGAGTTTCTGGCCCGCAAAGGCATTGTGGACCGCGCATATAAGGAAGGAAACGACCGCTTCTACCGGGAGTATCTAGCTGGGAATCTGGACGTCCGCGAATACATAGAGTTCATGGTTCAGCCTCTGCTCAGCTTTGACCTGAGCGAACTGAACGAGCTGCGCCGGGAGTTCATCCGGGACAGCATACAGCCCATGCGCCTGCCCAAAGCTGAGTCCCTTCTGGCCGAGCACCGCGGTTGGGGCCATATCCTGGTCATCATCACCTCCACAACCCGGCTGATCACCGAACCTATCGCCCGCCTCCTGGGAGTCGAGCATCTGCTGGCCACTGACCTGGAGACAGAAGGCGGCCGCCTGACCGGCAGAATCAAGGGAATACCCTGCTTTGGCCCGAACAAGGTCCTCAAGCTCAACGACTGGCTGCGGTCGACTGGACACTCCCTGGACGGCAGCTTCTTCTATTCCGACTCCCATACCGACCTGCCCCTCTTGGAACTGGTCCACAACCCGGTAGCAGTGGATCCGGACAGCACTCTGCATGCCGAGGCCGCTTCCCGGGGATGGCCGGTGATCAGTCTGCGGTAGATCATTGTCACGCGTTTTGCGTGACAATCCATCAGAGCAGGCGCACCGAAGCATACAAACGATTGGCTCTTCGACACAGAAAGTGGAATTGCCTACATAAGAGTTTGCCGTCTCTTCTGTGTGCCGTGAGCGGCAGGCCCGCACATTTTCTTGGTCCCGCCAAAAGGGGGAAACCAGGCACTCACATGCATGATATGCTCAGTCCATCTGAAGGCAATGACCATCATGTGAGTGCCTGGAGGGGGCAGGGATCCCCCTTTAGCGGGACTTAGAAAGTACCGGGCCGAAAGTGGGCACACAGAAGAGATGACAAACCCTAAAAACCCACAGGCTACGTCGAAAAACCAAACGATTTCGATACCGATACCGATACCGACTGGGAGTGGTTACCCAATCAGATTCTGATAACCATTAACTCATAACAGTCTTTCATACAACATTGTCAGATTATTGCGATTTCAAAGCTTTTTTCCCGAATCGCCAGGCGCCTGACATTCAACGTATCCGGGAATGACGTTGAGCAAAATATCCAGGCAAAGCAGCCGAGGGCTTCCTACATCCTGATCCCAGGATGGAATCAATATCCCCGATCCGGGCGGTACACGTTCTGCATCTGTTCCAGGCGTCCATCCAGATAGGCCCGCAGGTTGTGCCGGATAATGGGCGCGGCCTTGCGCATATAGTTTGGGTTCTGCCCCCCGATGTGGGGCATGACAATCAGATTGTCCACTCCCCAGAGCGGGCTGTCTGCAGGAAGCGGCTCCTGGGAAAAGACATCGCATACGGCCGCCCGCACAGTCCCCCTCTCCAAGGCCTGGATCAACGCCTTTTCGTCCACGCTTCCGCCCCGGCCCAAATTGACGAAACAGCCCCCGGCAGGCATGGCCCCAAACTGGCTGGCTCCGATGCACTCTCTGGTCTCCTCAGTCAAAGGAAGAAGGTTGATGATATAGTCACTGTGGGCAAAGACCTCGTCCAAGCCGTCCAGGGCGTAGAGACGGCTCACATTGTCCACCGGTTCCGGATGCTTTTTGACCCCGACGACCTGCATCCCCAAGCAGGAAGCCTTCCGGGCCACCTCCCGCCCGATGCTGCCCAGGCCCAGGATCCCCACCGTTTTCCCGGCGATTTCGTCCTGGGCGACATCACGATCCCAGACCTTCAAGCCTTGATTCCTGAGGACCTGATGCATGTTCCTGGCCAGCATGAGCATAGCCATGATCGCCAGCTCTGACATGTGCCCGGCATGCATTCCAGTGGTCGAGGTCAGCATAACACCCCGGTCCTGAAGGTCCTGCACCGGCAAGGTATCCACTCCGGTGGACAGGGCCTGGACCCATTTCAGAGCCGGTGCCTGATCCAGCATGGACTGGTCGCACTTGAAGGTGACCAGAACCTCGGCCTGGGGCAAAACCTCCTGCAGGGACTGCCTGGTTGTGCGCTGGTCCATGCTCACTTCCGGAAATTCAGCCTGCATCTCCTCAAACACATCGTCGGGTACGGAATGAAAAAATACGAGCTTGGTCACATGCGCCCCTCTTATTAAATGATGACAAAAAGCTGTTTATTGCGTCCTGCCGTTCAGATCCAGATACAGCCGCCGCAAGGCCGTCAAGGTCCGCCTGTGCAGGGTAAGCGTTCCGGGCGTGTTTTCCCACCGGTACACGCTGGCCACCGAAACGCCCAGACTCTTGGCAAACTCCGGACCGGACTGGCCGCACTGCTCACGCAGACGGGTTATCTTTTCTCCGGTCGGAGGATCCAGAGGTTCCCTGCCGGACGTGGCCCGGGCTGTCGCCTGGACAGGTGTATGCCGGGCAGATCCTGCCTGCTGGGAGGTCACCGCCTTTGATCCGGCGCTTTTGGATGATTCCTGCGCAAAGCTCTGTTCGTGGTCTGTATCCCGGCTACCGGGATTCGGGCATCTTGGATCAACCTGCTCCCCGATCTCGGAAGGTGAGGCATGACTTGCTGAATCTCCCCCCTGCTTCTGGGCATCCTCATCCATATCAATGCCGAAGATATCTCCCACTTGGTCCAAGCTGATACAATCCTCACCCGTATCTGCCATTTCATCAGCCGCCGTAAAATCCGGGGCTATGAGCTCCCTGGGATCGACCCCGCGCAAGGTGAACAAAAGCTCGGGTTCCTCATCCAGGCGGTGTCCTATACCGTACAAAACTGCGGCCACATGCTTGCACATCGTCGCCCAGTCCGGACAGCTGCAGTACAGAGAGATCTCCTCCGGTCTGGGGAAGAGACCCTGCCGGGCATCTGTGACCACATGCATCACTTCCTCCGAGAGCCTGCCCTGCAACAGCTCCAGCAAGGACCCGATGCTGCCCGAACATTTGTGCTTTACGTCTTCCCAGACAGCGGAACTCAGTTCCTGGATGCCGATGCGTACGTCATAGATCCGGGAGCCACTGACCATGGCAGCTGCGTGACCGGGCTCGATCTCCAAATGACAGACCGAGCCGTTGCGCACATAGGTCCGCCCCCGGGGCAGACGGTTGGAAAAGTCGGAAAACGATTCCAGATGGGTGCACCATCCCTGGCCCCAAAAGCTGCGGGCAATAACCCGGCCCTCAATCTGCACCGGACGGATATCCACGCCTTTCCTGCGCAGCTGCCGCACTTTTTTCTGGGCCTTGGCCCGGCGCTCAGCCACAGGCACATACCTGGGCCACCGTCTCCGTCGAGCCATAACCTATCTCCATGTCCTGCTTTACATCAGGTTTTAGGTTCTTGATCCCACTCCAGGTCAAAAATATCCTTGGCCTGCTCAAAATCCAGGATGCTTTTCTTTTCTTCAAACCGGTCCCGCACCTTTTTGGTCCACGATGTGACCAGGCTCTGGGCCTTTACCCCCCGCAAGGTGAACAAGAGCTCCGGGTGCTGATCCAGACGGGACCCTGCGCCATAAAGAACCGCGGCCGCATGTTTGCATACAGGTTTTTGCTCTGAGCACTCGCAACGCAGACTGAATTCCTTGGGACCGGGGAAGATCCCTTTTGGTATATCCATGAGCTTGTCCATGACATCAGAAGGAAGCTCTCCCTGATACACATCCTGCACGTTTTCTATCCGACCCAGGCTCAGGTCCTTTATCTCCTGCCACACATTGCCGCTGAGAGGCAAAACCGGTATGCTTACTGCATAGATATCTGTACCCATGACCAGGGCCCTGATCTGCCCCGGCAGGATCTCCAAATGCCGGATGGAGCCGTTGCGGGCGTAGATCTTGCCCCGGGCCAGATGCTTGCCAATCTTGGGCAGGGACTGCATATGCCGGCACCACCCCCTGCCCCATATACTGCTGGCCATATCCCGCCCCGTTGCCCGCTCAGGCAGTATATCCATTCCTTGGGCCCGCATGGCTTCAAGGCGCTCTTCGGCCTTGGCCCTGCGCTCGGAAACCGGGATGAATCTCGGCCAATCAGCGTGTTTCATACTCCTGTCCTCTGTCTTCACTCCTCACCCCATGGCCCTGGTCACGTCCAGCCTGACCAGGTCCAGGAGTTCCTCGTCCGGCAGCTCGGTCAACTTGACCTCTCCACTGCCGGAAAGCACATCTTCGGCCAGCTCCTTTTTCTCCTCGATCAGCCGATCGATCCGTTCTTCTATGGTCCCTGTGGTCACGAACTTATGGACCAGCACGTTCTTGCGCTGCCCGATGCGGTAGGTACGGTCCGTAGCCTGATTTTCAACGGCCGGATTCCACCAGCGGTCAAAGTGGATGACATGTGAGGCCGCAGTGAGGTTCAGGCCCGTTCCCCCGACCTTGAGGGAGGCGATGAAAAAGGGCGGGCCATTCTCTTCCTGGAACTGCTCCACCAGCCTGCTTCGTTGTCCCACCCGGGTCGCACCGTGCAGAACCAGGCCGGGCCGGCCGAATATCCCGGCCAAATGCTCCTCCAGAGCGGGAATGATCTCCCGGAACTGGGTGAAGACCAGGACCTTTTCCTGCCGTTCAGCCAGCTCTGCACAGAGCTCCCGAATCCGGTTGAACTTGCCGCTGTTTTCCGGTCTGAACTCCCCGTCCCCGGTCAATTGGCTTGGATGATTGCACACCTGCTTCAACCGGGTGAGCGTCTGCAGGACCAGGCCCCGCCTGGCCATTTTGTCCACAGACTGCAGGCTTTTCTGCATGGACTGGACGATATGCGTGTAGTGTTTGACCTGGTCTTTGCTCAAGTTGCAGTAGCGCACGGTTTCCGTTTTGTCCGGAAGATCGGAAATAACCTTGGCATCGGTCTTCAGTCTGCGCAGGATATAAGGCCCCACCAGCCTGCGCAAGGGGCCGAACTGATCCTGTTCCCGGGCCTGCAGGGTTTTGACAAACCCCTGAAACACCTTGGAGGATCCCAGCAGACCGGGATTCAAGAAGTCAAAAAGAGACCACAGGTCCCCGAGACGATTCTCGATCGGGGTCCCGGTCAGAGCGATCCTGGCCTGGGCCGGAAGCTTCTTCACCGCCCTGGTCTGCCTGGTGGATGGATTCTTGATCGCCTGGGCTTCATCCAGGATAATCAGGGACCAGGTCATCTCCCTGAGCCAGGTCAGGCGGTGGACCATGGAATAGGTGGTCACCACCAGATCGTAAGCCGACAACCGGTTCTGCACATCACCTGCCAGCTCCTGCAGCTCCTTGCGGCTGACCTCCGAGGGATGCACAGTCTTTAGCTTCAGGCCGGGCGCGAAGGCCTCGGCCTCGTTCTTCCAGTTGCCCAGCAGGGAGGCCGGGATGATCAAAAGCGCAGGATTTGAGCCGGAATTGCCGTTTCTCCTGGCAAGAAGGGCCAGAACCTGCAGGGTCTTGCCCAGCCCCATGTCGTCGGCCAGGCAGGCCCCCAGACCCAGCCCGGTCACAAAGGCCATCCAGTTCATCCCTTCCAGCTGATAGGGACGAAGCTCGGCTGTAATCCCCAGTGGCGTCCCCGCACCCTGCAGGCTGCTGGGATCACGCAGCTGATTCAAAGTCTGCTGCAGGGCGTTTCCAGCGCCAACATGCACCCAACGCCGCCTGTCCTCACTCTCCTCCTGCTGCAGGTCGGTTGATGCCCCGGCCAGAAGACGCATGCCCTCTATAAAGCCTATCCGTCCCTCTTTGGCCTCAGCCTCCACCTTTTTCCAGTGCTCCAGGGCCTGCCCCAGCTTGTCCTGGTCCACCTCCACCCAGCGCCCCTTGAGAAAGACCAGGTTGTCCTTCTGGGACAGAAGCTCATTGATTTCTTCCTGTGTGAGCTGCACATCCCCGACAGCGACGTCCACATTGAAGTCCAGCAGGCTGCTTGCATCCAGGCCTGTCTTCTTCTCCTCCCCGATGGTGACCTGTACCTGGGCTTTCGGCCGTTTGGACCACCAATCGGGAAGACGCACGCTCAGGCCGCATTCCTCCAGTACAGGAGCCGATCGGAGCATCGTATAGGCCTGATCAGCCGTCCAGGCCATGGGGTGATATATCCGCCCGCTGGATACAAGGTCCTTCACCCATGGACATTGCTTGGCCGCCTCATGGACCGGAGTAAGCAGCTTGACCAGGCCCTGCTTGTCCTCCGGGCCGGAGTACATCTCCAGGGCCTTGCGCAGGGGCACGTGCTTTGCCCGCCCCTGGGACCCAAGGCCGGTGGTGAATGTGGCCATGAAGGCAAACGGGCGGTCTGCATCCTGTTTGTTTTCCGCCAGATGAAAGGTGACTCGGCCTACCCGCTTCCAGCCCGGCGCCCGGTCGCTGATGAATGATTCTATGCTCCCGGCCCGGGCAATCGCCTCCCGGCCCCAGTCCGCCAACGAATCCCAGATTCGGATCAGCATGTCCTGGCTGAGATATTCCCCCCCGGTCATGGGCGGAGCGGAAGAGATCCATTTCTCCAGCTCAGCCTCAGAAGGCCGTCCGACCCTGATTGGACCGTCCATCTCAGGCATACGGCATATCCTGGTCAGATAGGAGGCGGCGATCCCCCGCCAAAAACGGAAGGTGAGTGAGGTATGGCCGGCCTGCATATCAGCGGCCATGGCCAGGAGACCGGCCCGCCAGTCTGCGGCAAACGCGTCGCGCACCCGTTTGTCGACCGGCCGTGTTCCTGGCTCCTGGGCAAAGTCCTCCAGGATCAGCCTGGCCTGGGGATGGAGTCGAATGTCAGTCATAGGTGTCTGTCTCTGCGGGGTGAGATGCCGGAGACCATAGAAATAAACGTGTCTTCCAGCTCCTTTCTCAGTTCTTTGATCCGCTGCAGCCCGGCCAGAACAGAGATCATGTCCTGCCCGGCGTCGTTTCGGATGATGGCCATTTGCCCGGGACACAGATACCAGGTGCACATAAAAGGCCGCAACCCCCGCGGAAGCATGCAGCCGTTTTGGCCCAGAAAGGAACAGGGCCGGCCGGTCTGCTGCCTGGGCTGATGAAGGGGCAGGGCCTCTTGCCTGGTGTGGAGAAAGACAAGATCCCGAAGATCGTAGCGCACATCCGCGTGCAGACAGCAGGGGGCCGGACAATGTGGGCAGGTCTCTCTGCACAGATCCTCCATGACCGGATCAACAGCCTGGAGATTTTCGGCTATGGACCCGGCCAGGTTATCAAGAGCAGTGCTTTCCCGAACATACAGGCACATATGATGATCCAGTGCAGTCTGTACCTCCCGCCAGACGGCGGGATGTTCCCACAAAACATCAGATGAAAACATTGACCCTCGTCTTTCCCGTGTTTAGGTTGTGTCCTGCACAAACCGTGTCTGCTTCATCCCTGATCAATCCGGGGCGTTTCCATACACAGCCCTGCTTATACTCTATGTACTTCGTTTCCCTGCACCATCAGATCCGACTGGACGTCAACCTGCCGGCCCTGGCCCCCCTGGATGAACGTTCCAGGGATCTCTTGCACAATGCGGCCGGGGTGCTCATGCCCAAATACTTCTCCCCTATCCGCTATCGCCAGATTCAGGATCTGGCCCCAAACCACTTCCCCAGGCTGGGCCCCAGGTATCTGTACCGGGGCAAGGCCAGCCAGATCCGGCTTTTTCGGCAGCTCGAGCTGCCCCATCCCCGGACCCGTATCTACGACACACCGGCCCAGGCCCTGCACGCCTGCCGCAGAAACGGACTGCCCTTTACCCCCTGCGTGCTCAAAGGGGACAAGGGCGGGGGCGGTTCCGCCGTCTTTCCCGTATCCTCCCTGGCTGATCTTGATCCCTGTCTGTGCTCTCTTCCCAGCCAGGAGCCGGTCCTCCTCCAGGAATGGGTAGACAACGAGGGCATGGACCTCCGGGTGGTCATCATCGGAGAAATGACCGAGAGCTACTTCCGGATGGGCCACGGCCAGTTTTACAACAATGTGGCCAAGGGGGGACGGATCGACCATCATATCCGGCCTGACAAGCAGGACTTGGGTCGGCGCATGGGCCGCCATCTGTGCACAAAAGCCGGCATCGACGTCGCCGGACTGGATCTTATGTTCCCCCCTTCCGGACCTCCTCTGTTCATTGAGATCAATTTCCTTTTCGGCCGCAAGGGCATCGGGGGGCGCACGGGCTACGACCGTCTTTTCCACCAGGCAGTTCAATCCTGGATGCAGAGCTGTCAAAGTCAAGGATACAGGAAAAAACATCCGAATGAATGACGTATATACAAACAGCAGGACACGCGGTATACCTATGGTGAACCTGAACCGAGCCATCTTCGTCCCCAGCCCTGGCCCTTTCCGGCCGCTAAGCAAAGGGGAACCCGCTCCTGCTATATCCTGGCCCCCGCGCGGGCCTACGGAATCGATCATGAGCTCGGCAGCCTGACTCCGGGCAAGCCCGCGGTCTGCATTGTCCTGGATCAGGATATATACGCCATCGCCCTCCGGGACATCAAACACACCCGGGTGGAGATGACCATATTCGATGGAACGGTGGTCTACGACCGGGAGGGCCGGACATGAACGCTCAGGATTTTATCACCTTGGAAGAGTCGTACGGGGCGCACAACTACAAGCCCCTGGATGTTGTCCTGTCCAAAGGCCGCGGGGTCTGGGTCTGGGATGTGGACGGCGCCAAGTACATGGATTGTCTGGCCGCCTACTCCGCAGTAAACCAGGGACACTGCCATCCCCGGATCCTGCAGGCCATGACCGAGCAGGCCCAAAAACTGACCCTGACCTCCAGGGCCTTCCGCAACGATCAGCTGGGCCTGTTCTACAAAGAGATCTGCGAGCTGACCAATTCTCACAAGGTCCTGCCCATGAACACCGGGGCAGAGGCGGTGGAATCGGTGATCAAGACCGTGCGCAAGTGGGGCTACGAGGTCAAGGGCGTCCCGGACAACCAGGCCGAGATTATCGTCTGCGACAACAACTTCCACGGCCGGACCATCTCCATTGTCGGCTTCAGCTCGGACCATAAGGCCAAAACCGGCTTTGGTCCATTTCCTCCCGGGTTCACTTCCATCCCCTTCGGCGACGTCCAGGCCCTGGAGCGGGCCATCACCCCGAACACGGTTGCTTTTCTGGTCGAACCCATCCAGGGCGAGGCTGGGGTGATCATCCCTCCGGACGGATATCTGCGAGAGGCTCAAAAAATCTGCAGGCAGAACAACGTGGTCCTCATCCTGGACGAGATCCAGACCGGCCTGGGCCGGACCGGAAAGCTCCTGGCCGAGGAGCACGATGGAATCGAAGCCGATTTGACCCTGGTGGGCAAGGCCCTGTCCGGAGGCTTCTACCCGGTCTCGGCCGTGCTCTCCAACTCGGAAGTCATGGGCACTCTCCGCCCCGGGGAGCACGGATCCACCTTCGGCGGCAATCCCCTGGCCTGCGCGGTAGCCAGGGAGGCCCTCAAGGTCCTGGTCCAGGAAGGCATGATCGACAACGCGGCCCGGATGGGGCAGCGTTTTCTGGACGGCCTGAAGACCCTGACCAACCCATTGATCAAGGAAATCCGGGGCAGGGGGCTGATGATCGGCCTTGAGTTTTTGCCCCAAGCCGGTCCGGCCCGGCCCTTGTGCATCCAGCTCAAGAAAAAGGGCCTGTTGTGCAAGGATACCCACGGACAGACCATCCGCTTTGCTCCCCCCTTGGTCATCACCCCGGATGAGGTGGACTGGGCTGTGGAGACCATCAAGGAGGTCGTGGACGGCTAGCGCCGGCCCGGGCAATGACAAAGAAACAATGTGTACGTTCACCCTCTCCCTGGAGTGCTGAGTGACCTGACACCAGGAGAACATGTGTATGCTCGACCTGAAATCCAAAGCAAAGGAACTCGGTCCGGATATCATCGGCTACCGCCGGGATCTGCACCGCATTCCCGAATCCGGGCTGGCTGAACACAAGACATCCGCATATGTGGCTTTGCAGCTCCGCAAAATCGGCCTTGAAGTGCACACCGGTATCGCCGGGACCGGGGTCAAGGCCGTGCTGCGCACCGGCCGCCCCGGTCCCACTCTGATGTACAGGGCGGACATGGACGGCCTGCCCATACAGGAACAGACCGGACTGGACTGGGCCTCCACCCACCCGGGCATGATGCATGCCTGCGGCCACGACGCACACATGGCCATGGCCCTGGGCACAGCTGCCCTGGTGACCTCCATTGCGGATCAGCTGCGGGGGAACATGGTCTTCGTCTTTCAGCCGGCTGAAGAAGGGCCGGGAGGGGCCCACACCATGATTCAGGAGGGAGTGCTGGAAAACCCCAAGGTGGACGAGGCCTTCGGCTTCCATCTGTGGCCCGATCTGGACCACGGGTGTATCGGGATCAGATCCGGCCCGCTCATGGCGGCAATGAGCAGGTTTCAGATCACCATCCGGGGCAAGGGCGGGCATGCTGCCATGCCCCACAAGTGCGTGGATCCTGTGGACACAGGGGTTCAGGTGATCAACGCCCTGCAGCGGCTGGTCAGCGGGAAAATTTCTCCTTTACATCCGGCCGTTCTCACAGTAGCCAGTTTCCAGGCCGGATCCACCTTCAACGTTGTTCCGGATCAGGCCCAGCTGGCAGGGACTACCCGGACCTTTGACCGGGAGACCTGGAGTGCTTGGGCCGAGCGCATTGAACAGGTTGTATCCGGAGTCTGCACCTCCATGGGAGCAGCCTACTCCCTGGACTTTCACTCCGGATTCGCTCCTCTGGTCAACGACAGCGGGGCAGCAGAACGCATGCGCCGGGCAGCAGCCCAGGTTGTCTCCCGGGAAAGGATTCAGGTTCCGGAGCGAACCATGGGCGGTGAAGACATGAGCTTCTTCCTGGACAAGGTCCCCGGCTGCTATGTCTTTTTGGGCATCGGGGACCAGAGAAAGGCCGCACTGCACAGCCCGGATTTCGACTTCGACGAATCCATCCTCCCCCTCGGGGTGGAGCTGGCTGCCGGCTATGCCCTGCTGGCCCTGGGCAGAACGCAATAGAAGGAAGTATATGGCAGGCAACGCAACAGACACATCCCTTGACGAGTTTTGGCGCATCAAGCTGACCGAGGTGCAGAAGTCTCTGCAAGCCAGGAACTTCGGGGCGCATATCGCGGAAAACGCGGATCAGACCAGAGAGCTGGTACTCAGTGAGATCCTGCCCAGCATCGAGTTCACCAGCATGTCCTGGGGGGACTCGATGACCCTGGCCGCCACCCGCTTGATCCAGGAGATACCCGCTCGGCATGATGTCCAGCTGATTCAGACCTTTGAGGCCGATGTTCCCCGCCCGGAGATCATTGAGCGCCGACGGCAGGCCTTGCTGGTCGATCTCTTCCTGACCGGGACCAATGCCCTGACTGAAGACGGTCGGCTGATCAATCTGGATATGGTCGGCAATCGGGTCTCCGGGATCACTTTTGGCCCCAGACATGTGATCATCTGCGTAGGGCGGAACAAGATCGTTCCCGGGCTGCATGCCGGCATGGCCCGGATCAAGCATCTGTCGGCACCGGCCAATGCCCTTCGCCACGGGTTCAAGACCCCCTGCGCAACGACCGGAAAGTGCCATGAATGCTCCAGTCCCCAACGGGTATGCAACACCTGGACCATAACCGAATGCTCCTTCCCCGCCCAGCGGATCCAGGTGGTACTCATCAATCAGGATTTGGGACTGTAACAGTCAACATCCGTCCCTGCCCGGGCGGACGGATGCTCGCCAAGGACGCCCGCATGCTGTTTCCCAACCTGACCGTCATCCTCTGCCGGCCCAAGCTCTCAGAAAATATAGGTTCCGTGGCCCGGGTCTGCGCCAACATGGGCTGCCCCAACCTGAGCCTGGCTGCTCCAGGATCCTACAGCCCCCAGGCCGGGCGCAGCCTGGCCACTGCCCAGGGAAAGGGCATCCTGGAACACATGCAGATCCATCCCGACGTGCACTCCGCCCTGGCCCCGATGCACCGGGTCTACGCAACCACGGCTAGGACCGGAGGATGGAGAAAGCGCGTCCTTCTTCCGGGACAGGCCGCGGATCGAATCACCAACGAGCTGGAAAGCGGCCTGCGGGTAGCCCTGCTCTTCGGACCGGAGGACATGGGCCTGGCCAATGCGGAGATCGAACAATGCAGCGAGCTGGTATCCATCCCCACCGACCCCGGGGCGTGGTCCCTCAACCTCTCCCATGCAGTCCTCATCCTGCTCTATGAGTGCCTGCAGCGCAGGCCGGCCGGACTCAAGCGCCGTTTGCCCCTGGATAGGGAAGAAGCGACCACCCAGGCCGAGCTGCGCCTGCTCTTTGACACCATGCAGGATACCCTGCAAAGTATCGATTTTCTGCACGAGCAGAATGCGGACTACTTTATGATGCCCCTGCGCCGCTTTTTGGGACGACTGCACCTCAAGCGCTACGAATACAACCTGCTCATGGGCATCTGCCGCCAGGTGCAGTGGTTGGCAAACCGCAGGCCGTAGGTCCTTCTTTCTAACCCCCATGCCTGCCAAGGCGCAGGCACGCTTTCGCTAGCCAAGCATACAAACGATTTCGATTCCGATACCGACTGGAAGCGGTTACCCAATCGGATCCTGATAACGCTTAAGGATCACTGGCGCGAAGAATGAGCGTCCAGTGCATCCGTTTGTTGGGATTTTCTTTTTTCAGGATCGAAATCGATATCGGGATCGATATCCATAAGCTGAGGGTTCCTGCTGCACAGAATGACATATTCTTTCGATTTCGATAGCGATCCCGATTTCGATTTGGATTAGCCCAACAAAACAGGAAAATGGCGGCCCGCTGACAGACGACAGAGGATAGACGACAGATGACAGAAGAATCAATTGGTGGGAGGCTCTAGCTTGGCTCATCCTTAACATCAATCGACTTTTTGCAGTTCCGCCCCTCTTGTCGTTCTGAAGGAGCGCAGCGACTGAAGAATTTCATTCCCAACCCAAACAGGAAAAGTGATTATGCCTGACCTCAATCTTGTATCCACAGCCGTCACAGCGGCTCTGGACGCCGGAAAGAAGATCCTGGAGATCTATCAAACAGATTTCTCTGTAGAACACAAAGAGGACACGTCTCCGTTGACCAAAGCCGACCAGGCCGGACACGAGATCATCTCCCGGCACCTGGACCAGACCTCCATCCCGGTCCTCAGCGAAGAAGGAACAAGCGCAGCCTTTGAGCAGAGGAAAACCTGGGATCGGCTGTGGATTGTCGATCCCCTGGACGGAACCAAGGAGTTCATCAAGCGCAACGGGGAGTTTACGGTGAACATCGCCCTGGTGCAGGATCAGACCCCTGTGCTGGGCGTGATCTTCGTCCCGGCCACGAACACCTTGTATCTGGGCAGCCCCGAGCTTGGCGCCCGGCGTTGTGGCACCCCTCCCCAGGTTTTGGATCTTGAGCTGGACGCTGTTTTGCAATCCTCGGCTCAGCTCCCTGAGGGCGACAAGCGGTCCGGTCCGTTCACCATCGTCGGCAGCCGCTCCCACCCCAGTCCAGAGTTGGAGGCCTATGTCCAGGACAAGGAACGGGAGCTGGGCGAGGTCCAGTTCGTCTCCGCCGGGAGCTCCCTCAAGTTCTGTCTCATGGCCGAAAGGCAGGCGGACGTCTATCCCCGCCTGGGTCCGACCATGGAGTGGGACACCGCCGCAGGCCAGGCCATAGCCCTGGCAGCCGGATGCAGGGTTCGGGTCTGGGATACTGACCAGCCCTTGATCTACAATAAAGAGGATCTGCACAATCCATGGTTTGTGGTCGAAAGCTACGCATGACAGACCAATCAAAGCAGGGCATTCCATGACTGATTCCAAAGTTCTGGCCTGGATCCTGCTGATCCTGGTCATCGGCGCCGTTGTCTTCAGTGTGGTCAGCATGTTTTACGGCCGACTGGAGCAGGCCATGCTCTTTACTCCCCTGCTCTTTGTCCTGTACATCTTTGGCCTGGGCGTACGAAAAAAAACAGATATCAGCCCCACGGACGAAGAAGACGAAGATCAGGATGAGGCAGACCCCTCGCATAAGAAATAAAGCTGGACACACCCCTGTACGCTTGCGGCCGGGATATTACGAATGAGGATACTGTATGCAGACCTTTACCGAATGCATCCCCTGTTTTGAACGCCAAATCGAAAAACTGGCCGCCATGATAGCCGGCGAGGATCACCAGCTGCAGCAGCAGATTCAGACCCAATGCCGGGACATCATCCATGCCACCGATACCAATCACCCGCCCCCGGAGCTGGCCGCCCGGATTTATGCCCAAGCAGCTGAAATCAGCGGCCAAAACGACTTTTTTGCCCAGCATAAACACACGGCCAACACCCAAGTCCTGAACCTCCTGCCGGTGTTGAAGAAACAGATCCAGACCAGTCCGGATCCTCTTCTGACCGCCCTGCGTTTCTCGTTGATCGCCAATTATATAGATGTGGGAGTCGATGGGGAGTTCGACTGGGAAGCGGCTCTGAACCAAGAAAAGGCCCAGGAAAGAATGCAAGGCTACACCACATTGCGCCAGCTTCTGGAATCCGTACGGACCAGGATCATGATTCTGGGCGACAACGCCGGGGAGATCGGCATGGATACTCTCCTGGTCAAAGAGCTGCAGAAGCTGGGGGCAGAGGTGAGTTATGTGGTCCGGGGGGCGCCCATCCTCAACGATGCAACCCTGGAGGACGCCCGATTTGTGGGCATGGACCGCCTGTGCCGGGTGATCTCTTCAGGCGTGGACAGCCCGGGTACAATCCTTTCCAGGTGTGATCCAGAGTTCCTGGAAGAGCTGTATGCCACCCAGATCGTCATCAGCAAGGGCCAGGGCAATTTCGAAGCCCTGCACGGCCGTCTGCCGGGCGTTTTTTTCGCCCTCAAGGTCAAATGTCCGGTAGTTGCCGGATTGACCGGTTTTCCAGTCCGGACGTCAGTTTTTGATCAGCTCAGGACTTACTAACCACACATGCTTGCCAAGGCGCAGGCACGCTTGCGCTAACGAAGCATGAAAACGATTTCGATACCGACTGGGAGTGGTTACCCAATCGGATCCTGATAACTATGAACAGTTTTTTATACAAAACCCGCCCAGACTTTCTGGCCCGGCCTTTGTCAGCTGTGCGCGGACGACTTCCCCCGCATGGACTCGATATCCACGGCCCAGACCCGGACTGAGTCCAGCTTCTCCCTGGGCATGACCCAGGACTTACCGGAGTAATGGTTCATGATTTGATTCAAGCCGCCCACCTTCTCATCCTCAGTATGCAGCTCCCTAATTCGGCCGCTGCCCACCACACTGGTGTAGATCATACTCCAGGCGCAGGGCTTGTCCGAATCCGCGATCACCCGGGCATTGTCCTCGAACTCAAAGCAAACCTGCGGGTTGGCTTCAAAGAACTCAATCTTCCGGCCTGTTGTTCCGGTATGGATGTACAGTGCATGACCGTCGAATCCGAAACAGACCGGAACGATATAGGGCTCGTTCTCCCTGGCCAATCCCAAACGGCATACACCGCACCGCCGGATGACGGCCTTTATTTCCTCAGACTCTTCTATGTACCGATCATCACGGCCCATGTGCCACTCCTCCTTATGATACCCAAAAACAGATTCCGGAACAGACTGGAGATTTTTGGAGTTTGAGCATGTATGCAGATGCGTCTACTCCACCCCATACTTGCGCATCTTGGCGTGCAGGGTCTTGCGGTGAATGCCCAAGGCCTCGGCTGTGTGCATCCGGCTCCAGCGATTGGACTGTAATGCCTGCTCAATAAATTGCTTTTCAAAAGCCTCTGTGGCCTGCTTCAAGTCCATATCCTGCTGAAAGAGCAAATCCTGACCTGCATCATGACCAATCCCAGGGCTCTGCTCCTGCCAGGCATTTGAATGATCCAGGAATTCAGGATCAAAACGGCCCATGGTCAAGGTCCTTTTGATCACGCTTTGCAGTTCACGCACATTGCCCGGCCAGCTGTAATGGTGCAGGGTCTCCACCACCCTGGCCGGCAGGGGGTCGCTCTGCTCCTGTCCGGTTATGGAGGAGACAAAGTGCTCGATGAGCAGAGGCAGATCCTCTTTTCGTTCCCGCAGTGGGGGAAGTGGGATAGGGATAACATGAATCCGGTAAAAGAAGTCCTGGCGGATATGCCCCTGGCGGACCAGATCCTGCAGATCCCTGTTTGTAGCGGCCACAATGCGCACATCCGAGGAGTTGGTGGTTACCCCGCCCAAGGGCAGATACCCATTGCCGTCCATGACCCGCAGAAGCTTGACCTGCATGCTCAATGGTATCTCGCCCACCTCGTCCAAAAACAGGGTGCCCTGGTCGGCCACATCCATGTATCCCGGCTTGTGCTTGTCCGCGCCGGTAAACGCCCCTTTCTTGTATCCAAAGAATTCGCTTTCAATGATGTTCTCATGGATCGCCCCGCAGTTAACCGGCAAAAATGTATTTTTGGCCCTGGGACTCAGGTCGTGTATAGTCTGGGCCACAAGCTCTTTGCCCGTCCCCGCCTCGCCGTAAATGAGGACATAGTCGTCCGATGCAGCCGCCTTAAGGATCAGATCGTAGACCTCCTGCATAGCCTGACTCTTGCCCAGGATCCGCCCCAGCCGAAACCTGGATCCATCCATGCTCTGCAGGCTGAGACTGGCTTTTTTCAGCTTTTTCTCCCGCTCAATGAGATCGCTTTCCGCTTCCTTGAGCTCGGTAATGTCCGTGAGCAGACACTGGACTCTGGACACTGCTCCCCCGGAATTCAGGATGGGAGAGAGCACCGCACGATACCAGCGGTCGTCAATGCTGCTGTGGAACTCACGCTTCATGAAGTCTTCCCGGCCCAGGATCTCGTGCCTGCACCCCGGACAGGGCTTCTCCTTGTTATACAGGGCCTTGTAGCACAGCTCACCTCTTGGGTCCCGGCCCAATCGGTTGATCAGCCGCTTGTTGATATACTCGATACGATAGGAAGTATCCCGAACGTAGATAAAGCCTTCAAAATTATCCAGCAGGACATTGAGCTGTGATTCTTTCTGGGACAAAATGTCCTGGGCCTGGGTGGCCTGGCTGATATCCATGAACGAGGCTACACTCATGGTGCTGTTTTCCACCATGCCCACCTTCATCAGCACATTCATATGCCGGCCCTGCTTATCCTCAACGGTGCACTGGTACACGGACGGGGCCTTGCCTGGAACTGTCCGCCTCCACACGTGGTAGTTCTGCATCCGTTGCTTGTCCTTTGCGGCCACGAAATCCGACCACTTCATCCGACCCACGATTTCCTGCTTGGAATATCCGGTCAAATTGGTGAAGGTCTCATTGACAAAGGACACGGTTTCATTGTTTTCAATCAGAATGGTCCCAGTCCCGGTATTCTCCAGGACCGCCCTGTACTTGGCCTCGGTACGCTGGATGACTTCCTCGGCATGTTCATGATCGGCCTGGGTCCTCAGGCTTTGAATCCCGTAGGCGATGTCCGCGGACAACTCCAGAAGCACTTCCTCAACCACAGGATCAAACCCCTGATTCACATCCGTATAAACGGTCAAAACGCCGAGCATCTCCTGCTGCAGACGCAAAGGTATGCTCAAGACAGCCCCAAAGCCATACTCCATGGCCAGTTCCTTCCACTTGGAAAAGGCCATGCTGGACATGCGGGGGATATCGTGGACCAGAAAAGGCTCGCCTGTTTCCACAGCCCGCAGGCTGGGGCCCATATGTCGATTGCCCACCGGATCAAGCAGGAGACATTGCCGCACAAAATCTTTGTCTGTGCCCTGTCCATGACAGGCCACCAGTTCCAGAGGCCCGGGATCGGGCTCCAGGTTATACCCCGCCCAGGCCATTCTGTAGCCCCCGGTGCGAACAATGAGCTCGCACAGCTCCTGCAGGAATCCCTCCTCACTCTGGGCCCTGAACAGGCATTTTTTGAACTGGCGCAGGATTTGAATGGTCTGCTTATAGATTTCCAGATCGGCCATGCCGCTGCGTGCGTGATCCTCAATATACATAGAGAGTTCCAGGCAATGGTTCGAAAGCTTTTTTCCCTTTGGCTGAGCGCATCCTAGTACACTTTATCCTCAGGATACAAGCCGTGCGATTCACAAGAAAGACGCTGAACAACAAAAGCCCGGACTCAGTCATCGGGCTGAGGTCCGGGCTCTATCACGATCATGCCGTTCTGTCCTGAATCAGGGCAAGAAGACCCGCTCCGGGTCAATCCGGGTATACAGCAGCTGGACGTCGTCCCTGGTCGGGGCCTTGGTCTCCCCGCTGACCCGATCCACATTCAGCACAAACCCGCACTTTGCCTGCACATCCTGAACCGTGAATCCGGGATGGACGGTATCCAGGTACATCTCCCCCTGTTCGTCAAAGCGAAAGACTGCCATGTCCGTGATCACGGCCGTTGGTCCCCCCCGATAAGCCCGGTTGTAGACTTCCTGCTTGTGCCGAATCTCCCCTTCCGGCCACTTGGGGATCCGCCAGCCCGGGGAGGTGATGAAGTCCACCTGCTCCTTGAACCGCCGTTTTTCCTGGACCATGATGAACACGGTCTTTTTGGCCAAACCGTTGATGTCCGGGTTGCCCCCACCCCCGGTCAGACGCTTTTCCGGAACCACTCCGTACCTTCCGATCCCGGTTGTGTTCACATTCCCGTATCTGTCGATCTCCGCCCCGCCCAGAAAGGCCAGGTCCACCCATCCCCGTTGCAGCTGATGAAAGACATCGAACAATCCGGAAGCAACCGAGGCGTTCTCAATGCACCGGGCATCGCCCACCGAGGTGGGGATGGAGCAGGGACAGCCGTCAATACTTCCAGCTTCGTAGATGCAGACCGATTTCGGGGCCGTGCTCAGCTGAGCCAGGCTCATGGCCAGCATGGGCAACCCGGTTCCGGCAAACACGATATCACCGTCCGCAACCTCCCTGGCCGCGGCCACCGCCAGCATATCGATGGGCTGGTATTCGCCCGGACTCAAAGCCGACGCACCGCTGCCTGAACCGCTCTTTTCCTTATACATCAGGCTTTCCCCCTTTTGATCTGTGTGGAATGCTTTTCCGCCGGATTGGCTTTGAGCACTTTCAGATGCGGCACTCCCAGCTTATGCAGATAACCGTCGAAATCAGAGACCGAAAGGATCCATTCATCCACCCAGGCCTCCAGGCCTTCCTGAGTCCGGGTTTTTTTGTAGATATCCTGGATAAATCGTCCGTCCGGCTCGTACAGGCCGTAGCATCCGGTGGGATGGGCACCCCAGGGGCATTCCACAATGGCGTCCACCATGTAGTGGGGGATCAGATTCCGATCCGGATCGCGACGGATGTAATCCTCTGAGACCACGTGTTCGGCCAGCACCAGCACATTGTCCGCGGCCTTGATGGCCTCCTCGTCGCTGAAGCGCTGGCCCTGGAGGCGCAGAGTCCCCTCGCTGCCCACCTCCTGGGTGAACACAATGCACCAGTCCGGGTTGCAGGCCGGGACGTGCACCAGCTCGCTGTCAAAGAAAGGATCCTTGACCAGCTCGTACTTCTTTTTGGGGATCTTGGGATAGGAACCCTCCCGGTAACCCAGCTTGCCCAGATGGTCGTACTCCGGATTGAGGTGGTCCGTACCCAGGCCGGCATAGGTCGGATAGTAGGGCAGGCCCATGGCTCCGGCGGCCATACGGCACAAGAGCTGCATATGGGTGTAGTCCTCGATGATCACCTCCCCGGCCTCGGCCTTGCGGGCCAGGTTGCCCCCCAGCTTGCCGTAGAGCTCATGCCCGATCCAGCACGACTCCCATATCTTCACACACCCGGCCCCGATGAGCAGGTCGCTGTGTGTCCCCCCCTGAACTTCCACCAGATGCAGGTCTTTTTTGCCCTGCCTGATCATCTCATAGATTGCGGCCATGGGCCTGCGCCAGATGGTAAATCCGGAAAAGGTGAGCAAATCCCCGTCCCGGATCATGGCGACAGCCTCGGACAGGTCCATGCGCTGTGCTTTCTTTTTCTCCATTGACCTCTCCTTACTTCTTACCTTTCTTCTTGTCCCCGATCACGTCATTGGCAATAACCACCTTCTGGACCTGGGAGGTCCCCTCATAGATGGTCAGCACCCTGGCGTCCCGGTACAGGCGTTCCACCGGGAACTCCTTGGTGTATCCGTATCCGCCGTGGATCTGGATGGCCTGTCCGGTGACCCGGTTGGCCATCTCCGAGGCATGCAGCTTGGCCATGGAGGCTTCCTTGCTGCATTTCTGACCGTTGTCCTTCTTGGCCGCGGCGTTTAACACCAACAGTCGGGCGGCTTCTACGTCTGTGGCCATATCTGCGATCATCCAGCGCAGGCCCTGGTTCTTGGCGATGGGCTTGCCGAACTGCACCCGCTGCTTGGAGTACTCCACTGCCTGATCCAGGGCGGCCTGGCCCACACCCAGGGACAAGGCGGCGATGCCGATCCGCCCGTCGTCCAGGCCGGACATGGCCACTACAAAGCCCTGGCCTTCCTTGCCCAGGAGGTGATCAGCCGGAACCCGGCAGTTGTTGAACAATAGGTCCGTGGTGTCTGATGCGCACTGGCCCATCTTGTCCTCCAAACGGCCGGTGGAAAAGCCTTCCATGTCCTTGGTGACCAGAAAGGCGGAGATCCCTTTGTGACCGGCTTCAGGATCGGTCTTGGCCAGAACGATGAACAGCTCTGAGGTGGCCCCGCCGGTGATCCATCGCTTGGTCCCGTTTAAGATATAATGGTCGCCGTCCCGGACAGCCGTGGTCTCCATTCCGGCCGGGTCCGAGCCAGCCTCGGGCTCGGACAGGGCAAAGGAGCAGACAAACTCTCCCTGGGCCATGGGCACCAGATATTTCTGCTTTTGTTCTTCTGTGCCGAACCGGAGCAGGCTCCCGCAGCATATAGAGTCGTGCACAGACATGATCACGGCCGTGGAGGCACAGGCATAGGCCACCTCGCTCATGGCCAGGGCATAGGACACTGTATCCATGTCCTCGCCCCCGTACTCTTCCGGAACCAGCATACCCAGAAGGCCGAGCTCGCCCATCTTTTTCAGGCTATCCGCCGGATATTCGTGTTTTTGGTCCCGCTCCGCCGCCATGGGCATGAGGTCCTTGCGGGCAAACTCCCGGGCCATTTTCTGGATCATGAGTTGTTCTTTGCTCAGCTGCATGGAAAATATATCTCCTTACACTTTTTGGATGAAAAACTGTTATGAGTTAATGGTTGTAGGATAATCCAAATCGAAATCGGGATTGCTATCGAAATCGAAAGAATATGTTATTCGGTGCAGCAGGAACCCTCAATTTTTGGATATCGATCCCGATCCCGATAGCGATTTCGATCCTGAAAAAAGCAAATCCCAACAAACGGGGCGGATGCACTGGACGCTTATTCTTCGCGCCAGTGATCCTTTGTCTTATCAGGACCCTAATGGGTAACCACTCCCAATCGGTATCGGTATCGAAATCGAAATCGAAATCGTTTGTATGCTTGGCTAGCGCGAGCGTGCCTGCGCCTTGGCCAATATGCGGGTTAGTACTCGTAGATTCCCTTGCCGCTCTTCCGGCCCAGCCAGCCGGCGTTGACATAGGACTTGAGCAGGGGGCAGGGCCGGTACTTGGGATCACCGTAGCCGTCCTGCAGGACCTCCAGGATGGACAGGACCGTGTCCAGCCCGATCAGGTCGGCCAGGGCCAGCGGACCCATGGGGTGGTTCATCCCCAGCTTCATGATCTGGTCGATCCCCTCGGCCGCGGCCACACCCTCGTACAGCTCCCACAGGGCCTCGTTGAGCATGACCATCAGCACCCGGTTGGACACGAACCCGGGCACGTCCCGGCAGGCCACCGGGGTCTTGCCCATGGACTCGGCCACGGACCGGACCGTGGCCGTGACCTCTTCCGAGGTGGCCA
>NZ_JIAK01000013.1 GCF_000620765.1 Desulfovermiculus halophilus DSM 18834 | reverse complement strand
CATTGGACCGGTATAAGATTGAAAACCAGTTCAGAGTCAGCAAGGATCCTTTTCAGGTCCGGGTCAATCCCATATTTCACTGGACTGACGGCAAAATCCGTTGTCACCTCTTGACCTGCATGATCGCCTTAACCGCTTTACGCCTGTTGGAGCTCAAATTCGATAACAAGTACACCTCCAAGGTGATTATGGAAGAGATGCACGACTTCGACTGTGTGCTCACCTGGCACCAAGGAGCCAAAGCACCGGAGCTCGGTTTGGAGACCCCGAATGAGTTTCAGACCGAGATCCTAAAGGGCATGGGCTATGTAATCCAAGACGCGTGGGTTCTACAGGCGCAACAGTAATTTTGTAATCTATTTCAGGGTGTAAGGTGGTACGCGCTAATTCATTCCTGAAAGTCGAGTCAGACCCGTGTAGTACTCTTTGGTTATCCTGAAGATGACCGGGCTCAAGACGAGCAGGGCGATCAGGTTGGGAACGATCATCAGACCGTTCATCACGTCGGAGAAGGTCCAGACGATATCCAGATTGATGACCGCGCCGATGAAGATCAGGATGACATACAGATAGCGGAAGGGGGTCACTGCCTTCAAGCCGAAGATGTACTCCACCGCGACCTGGCCGTAGTAGCTCCAGGCCAGCATGGTGGAGAAGGCAAAGAAGATCAGGCCGAATCCGACCACAAAGTCCCCAGGTCCGGGGAGGCCCTTGTTAAAGGCCATGGCGGTCAGGGCGGAGCTGGTCTCTCCGCTGGTCCAGGCGCCGGTCATGATGATGACCAAGGCGGTCATGGTGCAGACCACGATGGTATCGATGAACGGGCTGAGTCCAGCCACAATGCCCTGTTTGACCGGGCTGGAGGTCCGGGCGGCCGCGTGGGCGATGGGAGCGGATCCCAGGCCGGCCTCATTGGAAAATACGCCCCGGGCCACACCAAAGCGCATGGCCGCGGCGATCCCGGCTCCGGTAAATCCGCCGGTGGCGGCGGTGCCGGAAAAGGCGTCGGTGAAGATCAAGGACAAGGCATTGCCGAGTTCGGAAATATTGGCAAAGATCACCACCAAGGCCCCAACGACATAGACCACAGCCATGAAGGGCACGATCTTTTCGGTCACATTGGCGATCCGCTTAATCCCGCCGATGATCACCGCAAAGGTCAGGCCGGCCAGGACCAGACCGGTGATCCAGTGCGGGAGGTTGAAGGCTTGGTTCACGGCTAGGGCCACGGAGTTGGACTGGACCGTATTCCCGATGCCGAAGCAGGCGATGGCTGCGAACAGGGCAAAGAGAAAGCCCAGCCACTGCCAGTTCTTGCCCAATCCGTTCTTGATGTAGTACATGGGCCCGCCGACAAAGGAGCCATCGGGCATGGTTTCCCGATACCGGACTGCCAGGACCGCCTCTCCGTACTTGGTGGCCATGCCGAAGAGCGCAGTGACCCACATCCAGAACACTGCTCCGGGACCGCCCAGGTAGATGGCGGTGGCCACGCCGGCGATGTTCCCGGTGCCGATGGTTGCGGACAGGGCGGTGGTCAGGGCCTGGAAGGGTGTGATCTCGCCCTCGCCTTCCTGTTTGGCCTTGTCCCGGCCTTGGAACAACAGCTTGAATCCGTACCCAATCTTGGTAATGCTCCGTAAACGCATGCCCAGGGTCAGGTAGATGCCGGTTCCCACGAGCAGAACCAGCATGTACGGACCCCAGACGAATCCGCTTATGGCGTTGAGTACACTGAGAAATGCGTCCATCGAACACCTCCTCGGTTAGAGGTTCAAATATGATATGTGCGGCCGTCACCAGCGCTTTGAGGTATAGATTCTGGGAACACGATCCATGAGCTTGGCTACGATCTCATAGTTGATGGTTGCGCACTGTTCGGCTATTTCATCCACCGAGAGGACGCCTGTTCCTTGAGAACCGAAGATGACCACTTCATCACCGGCCTGAACATCGGGGATATGGCTGACATCCAGCATGGCCTGATCCATGCATACCCGGCCGGCGATCCGGGTCCGTTTACCGTGGACCAGCATGTGTCCTGCATTGGAGAGCATGCGGAAATAACCGTCAGCATAACCTACTGGAATAGTGGCAATTATAGATTCTCTGTCTGTTGTAAATGTTGATCCATAACTGATTTTAAACCCCGGCGCAACCTTTTTGACCTGAGCTATCCTGGCCTTAAGGGCCATGGCCGGATGCAAGGGGTCGGTGACCGCCGGGTCATGAGGGCGGGGAGAGAGCCCGTACAGCATGAGGCCGGGCCGGACCAGATCCAGATGGGAGCTGGGGAGCTGAAGAACCCCGGCACTGTTGGCCATGTGCCGGACCGGAAACTCCAGGCCTTCGGCGGCCAGGTCCTGAAGCAGGGAGGTGAAGCACTGGATCTGGCCCTTGGCGTGGGTCAGATCGTCGGCATCGGCCTGGGCCATATGGGTGTACACGCCCTCGAACCGTAATCCGGGCAGGCGACAGACCTCCTGGACCTGAGCCAGAGCAGGGGGATGGTATGCGGAGGCCTCTCCCGGAAGGGGGACGGCCCCGATGCCCAGCCGGCCCATGCCGGTATCGATCTTGAGATGCACCGGGAGCTGAACGCCCAGCCGGTCGGCCTGATCGGAAAAGGCTTCGGCCATCTCTGCTGAGGCCATGGTCGGGATCAGGTCGTAGTCCAGCAAGGTGGTCAGGGAGGAGACCGGGGTAAGACCGAAGATGAGAACAGGGGCCTGGATTCCGGCCCGACGGAGGCGCAGGGCTTCTTCCAGTCGGGCGACTCCCAGGCAGTCGGCTCCGTTGGCCAAAGCGGTCTGAGCTACCGGCACGCTGCCGTGTCCGTAAGCGTTGCCCTTGACCACGGCCATGAACCGGGAGGAACTGGGAATGAGACTCTGCACATACCGGCAGTTGCGGGCGATGGCTTCCAGGTCTATTTCGGCCCAGATCGGCTGATCGTGCATGGCCAGAACTCCTGGGTTCCAAGGCGCCGGGACTGGGGCAGCCCAGCCCCGGGCGCTTGGGATGTTTGGGGTGAATGAGTCTACCTAGAGCACATCTTCCGGGAGTCTGCACACATCCTGCATCCCGAAGGCCTCGCCCACCGGGGCGCAGGTCAGGGTGCCCTTGTAGGCGTTGAGGCCCCGGCACAGGACGTGGTTGTCCTTGCAGGCCTGCTCCACGCCCTTATTGGCCAGCTGCAGCCCATAGGGGATGGTCATGTTGTTCAGGGCAAAGGTGGAGGTTCGGGCATAGGCCCCGGGCATGTTGGCCACGCAGTAGTGGAGCACGCCGTCCACGACATAGGTGGGCTGATCATGGGTGGTGGGCTTGGACATCTCTGTGCACCCGCCCTGGTCGATGGCCACATCCACAAGCACGGAACCGGTCTTCATGATTTTCAAATGATCGCGGGTGATGAGCTTGGGCGCCTTGGCCCCTGGAACCAGGACTGCTCCGACCACAATGTCGGCCCGGGCCAAAGCGTCTTCAAGATTCTGGCTGTTGCTGTACTGGGTGAAGACATTGACCGGAAGGATGTTCTCCAGATGCTCCAGGGTATTCACGTTGATATCCAGGATGGTTACATTGCACCCGAAGCCGGACGCGGTCTTGGCTGCGTTGCTGCCGACCACCCCGCCGCCGAGGATGACCACATTGGCCGGCAGGACCCCGGGGACTCCGGTGGGCAGAAGTCCGCGCCCGCCGAAGGGCTTGCCCATGTAGAAGGCGGCCATCAGCGGGGCCATGCGGCCGGCCACTTCGCTCATGGGCTTGAGCAGGGGCAGGGCGCCGCTGTCTTCCTGGACCGTCTCATAGGCCACGGCGATAATTTTCTTATCCAGGCAGGCCTTGGTCAGCTTTTCTTCCGCAGCCAGATGAAAGTAGGTGTAGATGATCTGCTCCGGGCGCATCAGGTCGTATTCATCGGGCAGAGGCTCCTTGACCTTGACGATCATCTCGGCCTGATCCCAAATGGTCTGGGCGGATTCTTCCAGCTTGGCCCCGACGTTTTGATACTCCTCGTCGGCGATGCCTGAGCCCAGCCCGGCGCCCTTCTGGACCACGACCTGGTGGCCGTTTTCAATATAGGCCCGGGCCGCAGCCGGAGTCAGACCTACCCGAAACTCATTGTTCTTGATTTCTGAGGGGCAGCCAATCTTCATGAACGTACTCCTTTATACGGTTTGGATATCCAGATGAAGAGCATCAGCCACATGCTGAAGACCTTTGTTCAGCTCCTGCATACTCATGTGCGACGGCAGCTCAACCTCCAGGTCCACAGTATACATGGCTGTTCCGCTTTGCGGGGAGGAGCTCTGTCTGGAATGGACCCGGATGATGTTTACCTTGTTCTCAGCCAGATGCCGGCTGATATGATAAATAATCCCGCATTGATCCACCCCTTCCACATGCAGGGTGGTCAAAATGCCGGTGCCTTTCTGAGGTTCGGGGCTGCCCAGGGGACGGAAAAAGGCGGCTATGCCCTTGTCCAGCTCCAGCCGACGGCAGGCCGAGGTGAGCTTGTCTTCAATCTCCGGGGTGGGGGCGGAAAAAAGAAAGATGACCGCAAACTCATCCGCGAGGCGGGTCATCTCCGAGTCTTCCAGGTTGCAGTCCAACTCGTACATCACCTGGGTCACGTCGGCCACTATGCCGACCCTGTCCCGGCCAAAGGCGGTCAAGATATATCGCGTGCTCATGTATCACTCCTTCCTATGGGGTCTAGGGAAGGCCCCTGAACTTTGGCAAAGGGGTTTGCTTCCACTCCTGCACTCGGACAAAAAATATGGTTCTTCGACCTAGCCTGTGGATCTTTGGAGTTTGCCATCTCTTCTGTGTGCCCACTTTCTGTGTGGAAGCGCCAAAAAAAATTGCGGCATCCGGCCCGTGCGAAGGCACCATCTGTGCTTAACCCAAAGTCCATAGGTTCGTCAAAGCCGGGCTCAGCGTTGTTGACCAGGGCTTATGCCCGGGATTCCAAGGTGCAGTCCAGGGAGAACACCTCCTGCATATGTCTGCCAAGGCAGGTCGTGATCCGGGAAAAGTCCTGATCTGTTCCGGTCTCCGCCTCCAGGGAGGTCATCTGAACCCCGCTTAAGCCGCAGGGGTTGATGTAGGAGAAGGGGGTCAGATCCGTGCTGACATTCAAGGCCAGGCCGTGGAAGGTAATCCCGTGCCTGATGGCGACGCCCAGACTGCCCAGCTTGCGCCCGTCGACCCAAACCCCCCGGTTCTGAGTGTCGGCTGCGGCCTGGACCCCTGCGTCCCGGGCGGTTTTGCACATCACCTCTTCCATCCCGGCCACAAAGGAGGTCACCCTCAGGCCGGCCCGGCGCAGATCCAGGATCAGATAGGCCACCAGCTGGCCCGGCCCGTGATAGGTGATGTCCCCGCCGCGTTCGATGTGCTGGACCTGGATGCCCTGCTGGAGCAGGAAATCCTCGGCAACCAGGAGGCTGTCCCGCCGTCCCTGGCGGCCGAGGGTGAATACTGGTTCGTGCTCCACAAGCAACAGGACATCTGCACAAAGCTCATGCTCATGCTTGGCCCTGACCAGCTCGTGCTGCAGGTCCAGTACGCCGGGATAGGCCCGACGGCCCAGATTGTACGTGATACAGGGCAGTCTGGCGGACTTCTGGTCTTCCTTCATTGCGGCATATCCATCTGCTCTGCGCTTATTAATGAGAGCAAAAAGTTGTTTACTTATTGCGCGCTGCACTGAAGCTGCGCGGGAAATAAATTCCCGCTCGCTTCATGTGCGAGTCCCGCCATAGGCGGAACTACTAATGGGAGCGCAATGTAAAGAACATTTCGCACCCATTAGTATGCCGGCCGCCGGAGCCTGCCCCTGGGGCCGGGTGGCGATCATGTGCAGCCTACCCGGTCAGACAGGGATTTCTGGCGGCCATGGTTTCGTTCATCCGCCCCACCTTGGTCTTGGTCGGGGCCTGGTGCAGGATGTCCGGATTTTCCCGGGCTTCCCGGGCGATGATCTGCATGGCCTGGACAAAGCGGTCCAGGTCCTCCTTGCTTTCGGTCTCCGTAGGTTCGACCATCATGGCCCCGGAAACCACCAGGGGGAAGTAAATGGTCGGGGGGTGGAAGCCGAAGTCCAGAAGCCGCTTGGCGATGTCCAGGGTGCTGACCTTGGTCTTTTCCTGCCAGGCGTCGGAGAACACGCATTCATGCATGCACTGCCGGTCGTACGGGAGATAGAAGGAGTCCTTGAGCTGCTCCTTGATGTAGTTGGCATTGAGCACAGCCAGCTGGCTGACCTTTTTCAGATCCGGTCCCAGGCTCAGGATATAGCTGGCGGCTTTGATCATCACCCCGACGTTACCGTAGAAGGTGTGCAGGCGGCCGATACTGTCCGGGAAGTCGTCGGACAGAGCGTACTTTCCGTTGTCGGCGATGATTCTGGGGACTGGAAGATAGGGCTCCAGCTCGGAGGTGACGCAGACCGGTCCGGATCCCGGGCCGCCGCCTCCGTGGGGTGCGGCGAAGGTCTTGTGCAGGTTGAGGTGCAAAACGTCCACCCCGATCTGAGCCATGTCCACAATGCCCATCAGGGCATTGAAGTTGGCTCCGTCGCAATAGATCAATCCGCCCTTGTCGTGCACAATCTCAGCTATCTCCCGGATGTTCTGCTCAAACAGGCCCAGGGTATTCGGGTTGGTGACCATGATTCCGGCCGTATCCTCGTCCATCAGCTCTTTGACCGCCTGGACGGAAAGAACCCCCTTTTCCGAGGATTTGACCGGAATGGTCTGGTAGCCGCACATGGACGCGCTGGCCGGATTGGTTCCATGGGCTGTATCCGGGATGAGCACCTTGCGCCGCTGCCTGCCCTGGGCCTGGTGATAGGCGTAGAAGATGCGCATGCCGGTGTATTCCCCGTGGGCCCCGGCCGCAGGCTGCAGGGTCACGTGGGGCAGGCCGGTGATCTCGGCCAAGTGGGTCTGCAGATCGTGCATCAGCTGGAGAATCCCCTGGGACATGGAGGCCGGAAGCAGGGGATGGGCCTGGGCGAAGCCGGGCCTGGAGGCCTGCACCTCATTTGTCTTGGGATTGTACTTCATGGTGCAGGACCCCAGGGGGTAGGAGCCGGTGTCCACCCCGAAGTTCCAGTGCGAGAGCCTGGTGTAGTGGCGGACCACATCCAGCTCGCTCAAGTCCGGCAGATCAGGGCCGGGGGTCTCAAGCTCGGCAGGGAGCTCGGTCTCCGGGACGTCGCGCCGGGGAAGGGAAAAGCCGCATCTTCCCTCCCGGCCCCGTTCCCAGAGCAGGGGTTCGTTCATGGTCAGTCCCGAGGTGCCGGGTACGGTATATTCGGTCATGACGCGACCTCCTTGACCAGGGTGTCCAGGTCCTGTTTGCTTTTGGTCTCGGTGGCGCAGATGAGGAGATGATCTTCAAGCCCGGGGTAAAATCGGCCAAGGGGCAGACCGGGGACAACGCCCTGCTCCGCGCACCTGGCGAAGACCTCTTCCGCATCCCGGGGCAGCCGGACCACGAACTCATTGAAGGTGGGAGCGGCAAAAGGCAGGGAGCAGCCGGCGGATGCCAGGGCCTGTTTGGCGTATTCAGCCTTGTCCCGGTTCAATCGGGCCAGCTCCCGCAGTCCGCTGCCGCCGACAGAAGCCAGATACATGGCGGCCATGGTCGCGCACAGGCCCTGGTTGGAGCAGATGTTGGAGGTGGCCTTTTCCCGGCGGATGTGCTGTTCCCTGGTGGCCAGGGTCAAGACGAATCCCCTGTTGCCCTGGTCGTCCTGGGTCTGGCCCACCACACGCCCGGGCAGATTGCGCATGTACTTCTTCAAGGTGCAGAACATGCCCAGCCCCGGACCGCCGAAGGATTGAGCGATTCCCAGGCTCTGCCCTTCTCCGCAGGCGATGTCCGCGCCCTGACTCCCGGGCGAGGGGAGAAGGCCGTAGGCCAGGGGCTCGGTAAAGGCGGTGATGAACAGGGCCTGCAAATCGTGAACTTTTTGAGAGGCGCCGGCCAGATCTTCAACGCAGCCGAAGATGTTGGGGGACTGGACAGCCACCGCGGCCAGGTCTTCTCGATCCAGGCCGGACAGATCGGTGCGCCCGTCCGGGCCCCAGGGAATCTCCACAATCTCGAAGCCCATGGGCTGAAGGTAGGTCCTGACCACCTGCCGGTAATGGGGATGGATGGCTGTGGACAGGGCCACGGCGGATTTCTTCTTGGCAATGCGCAGGCTCATGAGCAGGGCCTCGGCCAGGGCAGAGGCCCCGTCATACATGGAGGCGTTGGAGACTTCCAGGCCCAGGAGGCGGCTGGCCAGGGTCTGGTACTCGAATATGGCCTGCAGCGTGCCTTGACTGACCTCCGGCTGGTAGGGAGTGTACGCGGTATAGAACTCGGAGCGGGAGACCAGGTGCTTCAGGCTGGCCGGGATATGGTGGTCGTAGCTTCCGGCCCCCAGAAAAGACAGAGCCTTCTGGCTGGGCCCCATGTTTTCGGCCAGGGCCTGCATATGGCTGTCCAGCTCCCACTCGGTCATGGGATCGGGCAGGTTCAAGGCGGATGTGCGCCGGCAGTCCTTGCTGATCGGGGAAAAGAGATCCTCGAGACTGCCTGCACCGACCGCCGAGAGCATGTCCTGCACTTCGCTGTCGGTGTGGGGCAGGTAACGCATCATGCATCTCCTTTGAGCATTTCAAAATACCCGTTCTTGTCCATGAGCGAGTCCAACTCGCTGGGATCACTGGGAGTCACTTCCAGCAGCCATCCCTGACCGTAGGGGTCCTGGTTGACCAGCTCCGGCTTTTCCTCCAAGTCGCTGTTCACTGCCTTGATGGTCCCGCCAATGGGCATATAGACCTCGGACACGGCCTTGACCGACTCCAGGGTCCCGAACTCATCGCCGGAGCTGAACTCCGCTCCTTCTTCCGGCAGCTCGGCGAAGACGATATCCCCGAGCTGGTCCTGGGCGAAATCGGTAATGCCCACCCGGATGACGCCGTTTTCCTTTTTGGCCCATTCGTGTTCCTTGCTGTAGGCCAACTCGTCCGGGAGTATAATTTCGTTCAGTTCCTTCATGGGGTCACCCTCCTTTATTTGTGTTCGGTGTTGAGCATTTGGGTCAATGGCTTGCGCGCGGTGCGGTCCGGCCGGATATCTTCGGCCACTGTAACCTCCAGGGTCCTGCGCTTGTCCTGTATTTTGACGGCGTCTCCGGGATGAAGAGGGGCCGTGACCCGGACAAATCCGCAGCTGAGGCCCTTGGGCTTGAAATCCTCCGGTGCATCCGGGCTGCTGACGCTGTAGATCCGTCCCTGGTGCCATCCGACGCCCACATCCGTGACGCAGGACAGGACCGTGCCGATGGGGTCGCCCTGGGCATTTAAAACCTTAGAATCCGGGCCGGCGTTGACCTTGCGCAGGTCCTTGCCCACAAAGGCCGCGGTCAGCGGAGGATCGGTCAGGTCACGCAGGGCCTGGGCGCCGACGAAGTCCTTGCTGAACCCCTGCTTATCCTCGGTCCAGGGCAGGGCGAAATCCCAGGGGGTGTTTACAAAGGGCCAGTCCCCGATATCCTGATGGGAGAGGGGCAAAACGGCTCCGGCCCGCAGGGAGTCCCTGGCGGCCAAGCCGCAGGGAAGAAGTCCGTGCTCGGCTCCAGCTTCCAGGATCGAGGTCCAGGCCGACAAGAGATCCTGGGGACGGACAAAGATCTCAAAGCCGAACTCTCCGGTATATCCGGATCTGGACAGGAGTAGGGGGGTGCCGTCCCGGAGACGGACCTCGGATTTTTCGGGCTGGAGATGTCCATGGCAGGAGAAGTAGGGCATACGGGCAAAAACCCGGTCCGGGTCCTGGAGCAGGCCGAAGAGGATTACTCCGGCTCGCGGGCCTTGGAGGTCGATCTTGCCCACCTGGTCGGTCAGATCCAAGACCCGGGTCTGGCTGTCCGCCAGGTGGTTTTGGAGATGATCGGCTATGCCCGGTCCCATGCCGGCATTGACCACAACCATGTACAGGTCGTCCTCCAGGTGGGTGATGATGGCGTCGTCGATGACGTGTCCCTTCGGGGTGAGGAAGACGCCGTAGACCATGCGCCCGGGCTGCAGCGGGGTGCGTTTTTTGCCCAGACAGGCCTCCAGATCCCGGGAAAATGTCTGCTGGAGCAGATCCCTGGCCCTGGGGCCGTTGACCATCACTGTGGCCATGTGGCTGGTGTCAAAGAGCCCGGCCCGGTTCAAGACCGCAAGGTGCTCGTTTTTGGCCGAGGAGTACCAGACCGGCATGTCGTATCCGCCGAATGGGGCCATGTTCGCACCCTGCTGGACATGCCAGGCATGCAGGGGAGTTTGCTTGCTGTGTTTAGACATCGTGGACCTCGCTGAGGTTTAAGACAGAGACGGATCAGGGGGAAGCCACCCGGTTCCAAGCCTGTTTGGGCCGGTCGTGTACGCCCGCCCTGTCCTCTGTTGCCTGCAGTTTAAACTATATACGGGACCTTGAGATTGTAGCCCTTGTAAACCACAAAGGTCTCCAAGGACTGGACGTCTTCAATCCTGGACACCTCTTGGGCGTAGAACTCCTGCAGCCCATACTCCTCATTAAAGATGACCAGAAGGATCAGATCATATCGACCGGTGACCACGCTGACCGAGACGACCCCCTTGACCCGGCTGAACTCTTCGCCTTTTTTGAACATGTCCGTGGTCTTGAGCTTGACCCCGATGATGACCAGCTGATGGTGGGGGATCTGCTCGATGTCCACCTGCCCGTTGATGTCCAGCAGGCCGGTATCCATCATCTTGTTGACCCGGGACCGGACGGTGTTTTCGGTGACCTCCAGCCGGTCGGCAATCCGCTTGAACGACTTGCGGCCCTGCCGAAGCTCTTTGATGATCGCCAGGTTCAGGTTGTCGATTTTTACTCTGGACATGCGCCCCTTCTCGTCGAGTGTTTTTTAATGTGCGGGCCTGCCGCTCACGGCACACAGAAGAGACGGCAAACTCTTATGTATGCAGTTCCACTTTCTGTGTCGAAGAGCCTTTTTTAATTGCAGAGTAATGGCAATTCAGGAAATATGTCAATTAATTTTTGTGAAATCAGCAAAATAAAAAATATATTTTTTCAGATTCACAAGAAAGGATTAAAATTTTTGACTTTTTGGGGTTGAAATAATCCCGGGCCGAAGATGGGTACACAGAAGAGACAGCAAACTCTTATGCATGCAACTTAACTTCCAGTATCGAAGAGCCACAATTTTCCGGGTGCGGCATCCTCTCACTGGTCTTGGGGAAAGGATATTGGATTTTTTCTCAAATTCGGGCATGATGCCTAGCCGGCAGGCACATATTTCTGGCTCTGGGAGGCCGGGTATGGAATCTTGCGAATACACGGCTGCGCATACACTCCGATAAGGTCAAAGAGCCATATCTCTGCGGAGGTCCCATGAAGCTCCCTTTTTCTCATCCGGCAGTTCCTCTTCCGGTGCAGGAAAAGCTCCAGGCCTTTGGGCAGTGGGGGTACTTCCTGTACCGCTCCTTTCAGCGGGATCAGCTTCTGCTGCGGGCCTCGGCCCTGACCTATACCACCGCCCTGTCCATAGTTCCTTTTCTGGCCGTTGCCTTCTCCATCACCAAAGGCCTGGGGTTTCAGAATACGGAGTACATGCAGGAGATCCTTCTGCGGCTGAGCGCCGGCCGGGAGCAGGTGGTGAGCCACATAATCGACTACATCAACCGGACTAATGTGGCCACACTCGGCAGTATGGGCGTGGGACTGCTTCTGTTTACCGTCTTTACCCTGATCGGGACCATTGAAAAGAGCTTCAACACGATCTGGGGGGTCCAGAGCCAGCGCAGCCTGACCAGAAAGTTCTCCGACTATCTGTCGGTCACCCTGGTCTGCCCTCTGCTGATCATCGTGGCCACCAGCTTCACCGCATCCATGCAAAGCTCCAGTCTCGTGCAGTATATTCTCTCCTACACCCTGTTCAGTACGGTGTATATCCTGATATTGAAGATCATGCCCTTCCTCCTGGTCAGTCTGGCCTTATTTTTCATGTATTTCTTTATCACCAATACCCGGATCGGATTGGGCAGCACCCTGGTCGGGGCCATATGCGCCGGCAGCCTGTGGCAGGCCAGTCAGCAGACATTTATTCACTATCAGATAGGGGTGAGTAAATATAATGCCATATACGGCAGCTTCGCCCAGCTGCCGCTTTTTCTGTTCTGGCTGTATATCAGCTGGGTGATCGTCCTCTTGGGCGCGGAAATCAGCTTCTGCCTCTCCAATTCCGGGGCGTCCAAGGACGAGAACCAGCTCGGGGAGTTCAATCTGGATGATAAGGAGCGGCTCGGACTGGCTGTGGTGGTGTATCTGATCAGCCGCCTGCAGTCCCAGGATGAGAGCTGTTCCCCGCGGGAGCTGGCCAAGGCCTTGAACATGCCGGTCAAGCCGGTGAACCGAGTGCTCACGGCCCTGGAAAGCCTGGGGTTGGTAGCCGTGGTGGCAGGGAACAATGAGGAGAGACTGGTGCTGATCGGCTGCCCGCAGAGGATGAAGGTTGAGGAATTCCTGCGCATTTTCCGGAGGTTTCGGGAGACTGGAGACCTCACTTTCTCCGGATCGGACGGGCTGGAAAAGTTCTGTGCCCAGCGCAGAGAGGCCATGGAGTCCGGGGAGCTGAACATGACCCTGGAGGAGCTGTCCATACGGATCTTTGGGGCTAGGTCATAGGCCGTGCTTGAGGGCACACGCTTGGATCTTGGACACCCGGTATGGAATTGTGTACAAGCGTGGGGCCGGATCTGGTGCACAGTTTTCGCCTGGCTATGAATAGAGGGCATGCCGCGCTCCGGTTCTCCTTGAGGCCAAACCAATCAGACGAGACGAGATATGCGCTTTCGGCATTGTGTTCTGCATTTAATCGGCCTGGCATCGGCCCTGGCTTTGAGCCTTGATGTCTTCCTGCATTTGGCCCAGGCCGGAGGACTGTGCCAGACCCAATCCTGTCAGGCGGTAGGCGACTATGTGCGCATTGGGGAGACATCCCTGCTGCTCTTTGGGACGGCTTTTTTCTGGGTCCTGTGGCTGGTGTTCTTTCTGGCCACCCGCCTGAACAAGCCGGTTCTGTGGCACACAGCCGGCTTGGCCCTCATGGCCGCTCTGGCCTTTGACGGTGCCTTGCTGGGGTACCAGTTCATGGGGCTCGGCATGCAGTGCATGCTGTGCGTCGGGGTAGGCGCCGCCCTGTTCGCAAATCTGCTGAGCCTGGCCTGGGTCCGTCAGGCCGGCTTGATGGTGCTCATCGGCCTTGTGGTCTGGGTGGGCGGGTTTGCGGCCAACTCGATCCTGGTCCTCACCCCAACTGTACCAGACCTGGAGCAGACCGCGTTCGTCAGCCAGCCGGCTGAGTCCAGTCAGTCAGAGCGGAACTATTACCTTTTTTTTAGTCTGAACTGCGGCCATTGTCAGGTAGTCCTGGCCAATATAGCCATGAGTGCCCCGCATGCAGTGAATATCCACTTGTGCAGCCTGGATGACTCACCCCAGGCCATGGCCAAGCTGGCCTGGGTCCGGATGCAGGCGGCCGAGGGGAAGGATCCGGTTTCTGCTGTCCTTGAGCTCAAGCAGGACCGGGAACTTGCGGCTGCGGCGATACCCAGCCGGATTCGGGAGTCTGTGGGCCGGGCCAAGAAATTCTTTGCCGCCCGCGGGTACCGCGGGGTTCCGCTCCTGGTGGCCAGAGAAGGGCGGGGCAGGGAAGTGGTAGTCACCGGATCCCGGGCCATAGCCCGGTATCTCAGTGAGATGCAGGTGGTGGAAAAATGGGTCCGTTTTCAGCGCTAAAGGCGCTATTGTAGGTTCGTGGGTCAAGGCGGACTGCAACGGCTCTTGGCCGCCACTCATCCAGATACAAGGTTCTTCGACGTAGCCTGTGGATTTTGGGGTTTGCCGTCTCTTCTGTGTGCCGCTCAAGACACACAGAAGAGACGGCAAACTCTCATGTAGGCAATTCCACTTTCTGTGTCGAAGAGCCCAGATGCAATGTTCAAGAACGGTACCTGTTTTGGGCCGTGGTGCACAAGCACAAGGGCAGGGAGGTGAAAATCCCTGCCCTGATCCTTGTTGGTTCTTGGACCCAGTCTGTGGCATTTTGGCGTTTGCCGTCTATTCTGGATGGAATGCCTCTTTTCGGTCCAAGGGCCTCTTTATTCTACTGTGATCTCGGCTTGGATGTCTGCATAGGTTTTCTGCCCGATCCCCTTGACCTCCGTGATTTCTTGAGGGGAGTCAAAGGGATTCTCTTCCCGGTAGGCCACAATCCGTTCAGCCAGGGTTTGGCCCACTCCGTCCAGCTCGGTCAGGACCTCCACGGATGCGGCATTAATGTTGATTGGGTCCTGGTCTTCTGCCTGCAGAGGGGAAGCGAAGACAAAAAAAGCCAGGAGCAGAAAACAGCACGCAATGCAGGAAAGGTGTCGGGTCATACAGTCTGCCTCCTTTCGTTGAAGTCTGCTTTGTGCAAGGTGAGAGACACAAAAATTGCACAAAGCGCACCAGATGAATGGACCTTCACAGAGACTTTAGCAAACACATGGCATGGATGCAACCCAAGGTCGTTGAATGTATGCCTAAGTTCTCAAACTCAGTCCCGGCTGAAGGCCCGGCCGGAAGAAGGGGGCCCGGAGCAGGGACTGAAAGACTTGTCAACCACTGGCTTGAATTTGGTTGACGAGTGGTCCCCAGTGGCCTATGAAGTGGGCCGGAGGGACCTGTTGTTGGGATTTTCTTTTTGGTTCTTCGACGTAGCCTGTGGATTTTTGGAGTTTGCCATCTCTTCTGTGTGCCCACTTTCGGCCCGGTATTTTCTAAGTCCCGCCAAAGGGGGATCCCTGCCCCCTCCCGGCTACTCACGTGCAGTTCACTGCTTTCTGTGTCGAAAAGCCTTTTCTTTCTTCGGTTTCGTAATCGCTATCGGGATCGATATCGATATCCATAAGCTGAGGGTTCCTGCTGCACGGAATGACATATTCTTTCGATTTCGATAGCGATCCCGATTTCGATTTGGATTATCCCAACCAGGGGGTGAAATGAATACATGGTCGGATGGTGAAGGTACTGAAGGGGCCTGGGAATCGAGCCTGATCCGGACCCATGTCCTGGTCTGGATATCCCTGTTTGCCGCCCTGATGGCTGTGGGCAGCTATCTGCATTTTCCCTTGGGGCCGGTCCCGGTCAGTCTGCAGGTTCTTTTCGTGCTTATGGCCGGATTCGTCCTTGGCCCCAAGGGCGGGATCTCGGCCGTGGGCCTGTATATCCTGGCCGGAGGGGTCGGGCTTCCGGTCTTTTATGGAGGGCACGGGGGGCTGGGGCATCTTCTGGGCCCCACCGGGGGGTATATCCTAGGCTTTGTCCCGGCCGTGCTGATCACCGGCTGGGGGGGCAGACGGACGAAAGGAGGGGGGCCGCTCCCCTGGCTGAGCGGAGTCTGCACCGCGGTTTTGGCCTATGCCGCGATCTATGCCCTGGGGCTCTTCTGGCTCCGGCAGGCCCTGGATATCGGTTGGACCAAGGCGGCGGGACTGGGCATGCTGCCCTTTCTCTTCTCCGACGGCCTGCAGGTGGCCATATGCGTCAGCGCGGTCCGCTACCTGCAGAGGTACAGGCTGGTTCCTGAGCCATGATCGAGATATCCCACCTGCATTTTGCATACAGCGGCTTCCAGGTGCTGGCGGATATCACCGCCCGGATACCCCGCGGGGCATGCATTGCCGTTCTGGGGGCCAACGGCAGCGGAAAGTCCACCCTGCTCATGCTCCTGACCGGTCTGCTGACCCCGAGCAGTGGCACAATCCGGGTTGGAGAGGTGCACAGCCCCGCGCGGGCCAGGTCCCTGCGCCGGGAGGTCGGTCTCCTCCTGCAGGATGCAGACCTGCAGATCCTGGGGGCCACGGTTCGGGAGGACCTGGAACTCAGCGCCGGATCAGACGAGCAGCAGCTCCGCACAGCCGTGGACCTGGCCCAACGGCTGGACCTGGCGGACAAATGGGACACCCCGGTCCATCATCTCTCCGGGGGGCAAAAGCGCAAGGTCTGTCTGGCCGGCATGCTTTTGCGTCATCCCCGGGTCCTGCTCTATGACGAACCGTTCAGCGGGCTTGATTATCCAGCCATCCTGGAGCTGCGCAGGCTGTTGCAGGCCAACGCCGAGCAGGGGATGACCCAGGTGGTGGCTGCCCACGACGTGGAACCCTTGATCGGGGTAGCCACCGGCTGCCTGGTCCTGAGCCGGGGCCGGTTGGCCTACAGCGGGTCGCTGGCCGGGATCATGGACGATCTGGCCGGATACAGTGTCCGGCCGCCGTGTTCCTGGCTCCTGGAAAGGAGGCTGGCCGGATGGGAGTAGCCTGGACCAGGCACACAGACCACCTGGTGCGCAGGCTGCAGGAGAGCGATGCCCGGGTGAAGATCGGGGTGGGCATTGTGGCCGGGATCTGTGCCTGGCGGGCCGAACCGCAGGGAGTGGGTCTTTTGGTTGGAGCAAGTTGTCTCCTGACCTGGCTGGCGGCCGGAAAGGGACTGCTCAACCGGGGTCAGTTGCGGGGGGGCGCCCTGCTGGTCGGGATATGGACCGGGGTAAAGGCCGGCTTGGAGCTTGTGGCCGGCAATCCCGCCTGGCTGGCCCAGAGCCTTGTTCTGGGGGGGCGGATGACCGCCGTGGTCCTGGTCGGGCTGTGTCTGGCGACCTTGACCTCCAGGATCCAGGTGGGACGGACGGTCTCCGCGCTGCTCAAGCCGGTCTTTAAGGACAAGAGCTGGCAGGGAGCCATGTCCCTGGCCTTGATGCTGCACTTCATCCCGAGCAGTATGCGCACCCTGCACACCGTCCGGCAGACCCTGGCCCTGCGGGGACAGGATCTATCCTTCCGCCGCCGGCTCTATTTTTTTGTGGTCACGGTCATGCGCGCCCTGTCCCGCACCACCTGGGACCAGGCCCTGGCTCTGGCCGTACGCGGATTGGAGGATGAACGGGCCTGGAACAAGTCCCAGCCGGTCAAGCCCGGGGAATGGATCGCAGGGGGCATCCTGGGGGCTGCGATCTGGGCCCTGACAGGTGCGGGCTAGCCCCGCCTGCCTTGCCAATGAACCCTCATGCCCTGGCGGGCACAACGAAGCATGAAAATTTTTTTGGGATTTTCCTTTTTCAGGATCGAAATCGGGATCGGGATCGATATCCATAAGCTGAGGGTTCCTTCTGCACCGAATGACATATTCTTTCGATTTCGATAGCGATCCCGATTTCGATTTGGATTATCCCCAACCATTAACGAATAACAGTTTTTATACAAAGGCAATCCGCCTATCCGCCTTCATCGCCGGTCTCTTCATGTGCCGGGTCCTGTAACGGCTGGATCCCGCCGTTCATTTGGCCTTCAGCCTCACCCCCGCCTGTTTCCTCCCTGTCCAGGCTGTAGACCCGGGAACGGACATCGTCCATGCTGGCATGCAGGGGGTGTCCGATCAAACGCCAGCGGACTGCCTTGTCCGGCTCCAAGCCGCACCACATGACGTGAACCAGGGCCCCCCGGCGTTTCCAGTTCTCTGATCCGGGTTCCATGCGGACCGTGGTGGTCGGGGAAAAAGGACAGCCTGGGCAGGGCTCGGAACGCATCTCCACCTCCAGAGTCACTCGAGCCAGGTTCTGGACATTGCCGCTGAGCAGGGCAGTGATATCCATGCAATTGCCGGTGACCTTGGAGCTTATTTCCGACCATACAAAGCGGTCTTCGTCAATGTCCGGCTCGGGCCAGCCCTTTTTCCCGCAGCCCACTCCCAGCCAGAGCAGACTCAGGACCACCAATCCGATGACCAGGGCACGCATCTTATTCTCACGCATCGGTTCCCCACTCTGTTTTCCATTCATGCAGGATGTTCAAGGCCTGGACAGGGGAGAGGTGGTCAATGTCAAGCTCCTGCAGCCGGGAAACCAGGGGGTGCTGGGCCGGTTCAGGATCCGCGGACTGTGCCTCCCGGGGCTGGAAAAGCCCGGGAAGCATGGACTGACGGGCCTTTCTGCGGCCCTCGCCGTGGGTGTTCACCTCCCGGCTGGCCTGTTCCAGGCGCTGTAAAAGCTCCTTGGCCCTGGTGATCACCGGCTGGGGCACGCCGGCCAGCTTGGCTACCTCGATCCCGTAGCTTCGATCCGCCGGACCGGGAACCAGGCGGCGAAGGAAGATGATCTCTCCCTTCCATTCTTTGACCGCGATATTGTAGTTGCGGATGGCCGGGATGCGCTCCTCCAGATCAGTGAGCTCGTGGTAATGGGTGGCGAACAGGGTGCGGATCCCGTGTTCGTATTTGCCGGCCAGGTTCTCGACCACCGCCCAGGCCAGGGACAGCCCATCGTAGGTGCTGGTTCCCCGGCCGATTTCATCCAGGATGACCAGGCTGCGCTTGCCTGCCTGGCGGAGAATGCGGGCGGTCTCGGTCATCTCGACCATAAACGTGGACTGCCCCTGGGCCAGATTGTCCGAGGCGCCCACCCGGGTGAAGATCCGGTCGGCCAGCCCCAGCGAACAGGACGCAGCCGGGACGAAGGACCCGATCTGGGCCAGGATGGATATAAGGGCGGTCTGGCGCAGCACCGTTGATTTTCCGGCCATGTTCGGTCCGGTGATGAGCAGCAGGGTCCCCTGCTCTTGGAGCAAAATATCGTTGGGGATGTAATTGGTCCGGCCCTGGGCCGCTTCCACGGCCGGATGGCGCCCCTGGCGGATATCGACCTCCAGTCCGGTGTGCACACTGGGGCATACCCATTCCCAGTCCGCCGCGGTCTGGGCCAGCCCCTGCCAGAAATCCAGGATCCCAATCCGTCCGGCCATGGCTGCAATCCGCTCCCGGTGGCCCAGGACCTTGTCCCGCAGTTCCTGAAAAAGCTCGAACTCCAGGTTCTTTTTCTGTTCCGCAGCAGAAAAGAGCTTTTCTTCCAGATCCTTGAGCTCGTCGGTGACGTAGCGTTCAGAGTTGACCAGGGTCTGGCGGCGGTGAAAATGCTCCGGGACCGGTCCCTTGTGGGCCTTGGACAGCTCAAAGTAATAGCCGAAGACCCGGTTGAACCCAAGCTTGAGCTTGGGAAGGCCGTTGGCCTCCTGTTCCCGGGACAAAAGCTCCTTGAGCCGTGCTTCGCCGTGTTCGGTCAGGTCGATGAGCTCGTCCAGGCGGTGGTCGTAGCCGGGACGGAACAATCCTCCTTCGGTGATCACCTGGGGCGGATTGTCTCCGAGACTGGATTCCAGCAGGCGGCACAGGTCCTGCATGTCGTCCCATTCCTGCAAAAGCCTGTTCAGCTCATCCGGAAGGGAATCTGACTCGGCCTGTTCCTGAAGGCACAGTCTGAGCCGGGGCAGGCGTTCCAGGCTGGAGCGCAGAAAGACAAAGTCCTTCGGGGAGCAGCGGTTGAGCTGGATCCTGGTGTTCAGGCGCTCCAGGTCAAAGACCGAGTCCAGCTCGGGCCGGATCCTGGACCTGAGCCCGGAGCAACGGACAAAACAGCTTACCGCGGCCTGGGTACGTTCAATGGGCTTGAGCTCCCGCCAGGGGTGGCGGAGCCGCTCCTGGAGCAGGCGTCCGCCCATGGGGGTCTGGGTCTGGTCCAGGACATGCCACAGCGTGCCCTGGCCTTTGCCTCCATCCAGGCGCTGAAAGAGCTCCAGGTTCCGTTCGGTGACCTCGTCCAGAATGAGGTGTTTGCTCAGCTGCAACGGGCGAAACGGGCACAGGTGGTCCAGGGCCTGTTTCTGGGTCTGCTTGAGATAGGCGACCAGGGCCCCGCAGGCCCGGACCAGGGCGGGCTTGTCTTCCAGGTCCAGGGCCTCCAGGCCGGCCACCTCCTGGACCTCCAGGACGAGCTCCCGGCTGCGGCCGGGATGGAAGAACGCCTTTTCCGGAAGCCAGGTGATGCGCTCCTTGAGCTCCTGGCTGCGCTCCGGTACCCGCAGGCCCTCCGGGCAGATGATCTCCGGGGGATCGATCTTCTGGACCCAGGACCACAGATCCTGTTCGTTCTTGACAGCCAGTCCGGTCCAGTCCCCGGTGGAGAAGTCTATCCAGGCCAATCCCCCCCGGCCCCGCTGCTGGTCGTAGTACAGGGCAGCCAGGTAGTTGTGCATCTTGGCCTGCAGGGATCCTTCGTCCAGCACAGTTCCAGGGGTCAGCACCCTGGTCACGGCCCGTTTGACCAGGCCCTTGGCCTGGCCCGGATCCTCCATTTGATCGCAGATGGCCACCTTGTAGCGCCGTTCCAGAAGGGGACGGAGGTATTCCTGGACTGCGTGATAGGGAACCCCGCACATGGGAACGTTCAGCTCGGCATTGGGATTTCGGGAGGTGAGGGCGATCTGCAGCTCCCGGGCCGCGGTTTGGGCATCGTCAAAGAAGAGTTCGTAAAAATCTCCCATACGGAAAAAGAGCAGGGCATCCGGATAGTGCTCCTTGATCTCCAGATACTGCTCCAGCATTGGGGTCATACGGGGTTTTGGGGATGTCATTTCCAAGGGCTCGAACAGGGTTTGCCAGGTGGACTTATGTGTCCAGGGTCGTCAAGAAGGCGATGGAATGCCAGCTTCGGCACCTGGGGCATTGGAAGAAGATCTGGTCCAGCTTGAGGCCGCATTGGGTACAGACGAACTTTTTGACCTGCCTGCCCCGGAGGAGGATATATTCAAGGTGTTCCTGGCAGGGCGGGGACAATTGATTCTCGGCGGCATAGAGCCCCAGGAGCTCGAGCCGGGCGGGCCAGAACTCCGGGTCCAGCTCGCAGCAGCGCTGCAAATGGACCTTGGCCTGCTCGGCATTGCCCAGCTGGATGTGAATCCACGCCCCGTAGTACAAAAGATGGACATCCGGGGGGTGGGCGGCGATGACCTGAATCAGGACCTGGCCGGCTTCCGGCGGGACCACTGGGCTGAAGAGCTCCTGCGGACTGCGCCGGGTGAACATGTGCTGGGTCAGTCCCTCAAGGAGCAGGAAGCGGAGCTTGGGTTCCACTGCGGACAGGCCCTGGGTGAAGTAGCGGGAGAGCAGATCCCAGTGGGCGGCGTCGTAGGCCTGAATCATGCGCTCCATCCAGGCCTCGACCGATCCGGGCGCGACCTTGAGCGCCTTGCGCAGCAGCCATGCGCAGCGCTCGGTATCCCCCTTGCGGGCCAGGGCCTTGGCCTGCTGGACCACATGATGGGCCTGGGCTGTGGGGCGGTTGATCTCGGCAAAGAGGTTGGCGGCCTGCTCATGGTCCCGGGCTGCGGTGGCCAGTCCGGCCAGCTCTTCCAGGAGGACCGGATCCCGGCCCACGATGTCTTCGGCCTGGGCAAACATCTCTTCCGCCCGGTCCAAGAGCCCTGACCGCTTGTAGTCCCTGCCCAGCTCGAGATAGACCCGGCCCTGCTGGTCGCTGGTCAGTTCGGTGTGGTGTAAAAGTGCTGATCTGGTGGCTATGGCCTGGTCCAGGTCGCCCTGGGCCCTGTACAGGTTGCCAAGGGCCAGGTGAATGGTAAACCCGCCGTTTTCTTCAGCCTGGATCTTCTTTAGATCGGCGATGGCGGCCAGGGTGTCCTGCCAGGGCAAGGAACGCCCTTCCACCTGGAGGGAGTGCTGTCCGGCAGGCTGGGGGCTTGGGCGCCTGATAAAAGCTGTCAGCTTGGTCCATAAGGCCGTGAACATGAGGCCTCGCTGCCAAAGATTGCAGGTCAGGAGGGCTGCCTCAGCTCAGAGGCTGGGCAGCTGAGGATTGGCTGACCTCTGGTTGGGTGCTGTCCACCTGCGGGGATGTGGGCCGAAGTGAGTTCAGCTCGTTCTGCATGGATTTCATCTGGTGCCTGGTGCGCTTGATCTCCTTGTTCATCCGCAGCTTGTCCAGCCCGAAGTAGGCTGTGCTGATCACGACCCCCAGGACAAAGGCAATCAAGATGTACATATAGATGGGAATCGGGGAGGAGTTCCATTGCAGAGCAAAGACCGAGAACTTGAGGCTGATACTCTCGGTCAGAATCTGGGTGTTCTGGACGAAGAAGACCATAGCCGCAAAGAAGAAAAGAACCAGGACCAGGATTTTGACATAGCGCATACCACGACTCCTTGAACTGACGTTATGCTTTGGCGGCAACGTGATCGAAATAGGGCTTGAGGCGGCTATAGGTAGACTGCAGGTGTTCGGGGATGACCATGGTTTCGGACATGACGGCCATGAAGGAGTGGTCTCCAGTCCAGCGGGGGACCAGATGGTAATGGAGATGTTCCTCAATGCCCGCCCCGGCGGCCTCTCCTATGTTCAGTCCAATATTGATCCCATGGGGGGAGAAGGCTTGGTTCAAGATTGAGGTGCAGGCCTGGACCAGGTCCGCTATCTCGTGGTTCTCCCGGCTGGTCAGTTCGGTGAGGCAGGAGAGATGCCGGAAGGGGGTGACCATGAGGTGTCCGTTGTTGTACGGGAACTTGTTCATGATGACAAAAGCGGTCTGGCCTCTGTACAGGACCAGGCGTTCTTCATCCTCCCCGGTATCCGCGGGCAGACAAAAGACGCATTCATCTGGTTTCGGCCCCAAAATGTATTCAATGCGCCACGGGGCCCAAAGTCGTTCCATCTCCCTCTCCTGTATCTTCTGTCCCGGTTCGTCCTACGTCGACCCTTGTACTGTACTGCGGTGGCCATGGTCAAGTTTGCGCGCCTCTTCGACACTGAAAGTGGAATAGCATACATAAGAGTCGGCAAACTCCAAAAATCCACGGGCTACGTCGAAGAACCTGTTTGAGCGCCCAGATGGTCTGCATGCTCAGAGCCCGGGGCCGGATCCAGCTGGGCGGCAAGCATGCCGCAAAGCATGAGGCTGCATCCGGCCCACCCCTTGAGGCTCAAGGTTTCCCCCAAGATAAGGCAGCCGCTGAGCACAGCAAAGACGGTTTCCAGGCTGAGGATAATGGCTGCGTGGGTAGGCGGGGCCTCCTTCTGGGCCACAACCTGCAGGGTGTAGGCCACGCCCACAGAGAGCAGGCCGCCGTAGAGGATCGGGACGGCAGCCGCCAGCAGGTCGTCCCAGGCGGTGGATTCGAAAAACAGGCCCACGCCCAGGCTGAGCAGGGAGCAGACCCAAAATTGAAGCACAGCCAGCCTGATGACCTCGACCCGGGGAGCCAGCCAGCCGATGGCGGTGACATGCAGGGCGAACATCAGGGCGCAGAGCAGGATGAGCCCGTCCCCCAGTCCGAGCCCAAGGCTGGATTTGACGGTCAACAGGTACAGCCCGAGGACAGCGAGACAGGCCCCGATCCAGGTCCAGGTTCCTGCCCTGTGGCCCCAGATCAGGCCCAGGAGGGGAACCATGATCACGTACAATCCACTGATGAACCCAGCCTTGCCTGCAGTGGTGAAGATGAGTCCGACCTGCTGCAGCCCGCTGCCGGCGAAAAGCAGGATGCCGGCCAGTGAGCTGCTCAGCAGAAGGGAGGGAGGGCGCGGAGCGGTGCGAAGAACGCTCTGCGGGCCCCTGGTCCGCAGGGCGAGAGGGGTGAGGACCAGGGCGCCCAGCCCGAAGCGGACCCCATTGAAGATGAATGGGCCCACATGTTCCATGCCTGCTTTTTGGGCCACAAAGGCCGAGCCCCAGATCATGGCCGTAAGCAGCAGGAGGCAGTCCCCCTTGAGGTGGCCTGTGCGGGCCATGGGTTACGAAGAGACCGTGAGGTATGCTGAGATGCGCTGTTCGATCCGCCGGAAGACAAACAGGACTGCGTAGACCAGGACAAGGTACAAGGCGGCGGCGGTGAGAAAGATCTCGTAGAACGCGAAGCTTCGGGCGGCGATGATCCGGGCCACCCCGGTGATGTCCATAACCGTGATGATGGAGACCAGGGATGAGGCCTGCAGGAGAAAAATGACCTCATTGGTATAGGCCGGCCATGCGATGCGCAGGGCCTTGGGCAGTATGATCCGCCGGTAGAGCAGGGTGCCGGACATTCCACAGGCCCTGGCGGCCTCGACCTCTCCATAGGGAACCCCCTGGATGCCGCCGCGGAAGATCTCGGCGGAATAGGCGGCTGTGTTCAGGGTCAGGGAGAGCACGGCGCAGAACCATGCGCTTTGGAACAGGGGCCACAGCCCGACCTGGGATAAAAGGTCCTGAAACTGTCCGCTGCCGTAATAGATGAGGAAGATCTGGACCAGAAGCGGCGTGCCCCGGAAATAAAAGATAAAGGCGTAGACCGGCATCCAGACCCAGCGCAGGGAGGAGACCCGCAGTACAGCCAGGGGGATGGCCAGGCAAAAGCCGATGACCACGCTGAGCGCGGTTATCTGCACCGTAATCCAGGTGCCTTGAAGCAGGCGGGGCAGGCTGTCCAGAATAAGATCCACGGCCATGTTATGCCCTCCTCACCCCTTTGTTGGCCCTGTTCTCCGCCCATTGCTGGATGATATTGGAAGCGATGGTGATCCCGAGATAGATCAGGGACGCGGCAAAGAAAAAGGTGAACGGCTTGTGGGTGGCCCTGGCGGCGATGTCTGCATTGCGCATCAGCTCCGGGAGCTGAATGACCGATATGAGGGCCGTGGCCTTGATCAGGACCATCCAGACATTGCCCAGGCCGGGCAAGGCGAAGCGCATCATCTGGGGCAGGGTGATCCGTCGAAAGGTCAAGACAGAGTTCATTCCGCAGGCCCGGGCGGCCTCGAGCTGGCCCCTGGGCACGGCCATGTAGGCCCCGCGGAAGACCTCAGTGGAAAAGGCCCCGTAGATGAATCCGATGGTGGCCACTCCGGACACGAAAGGATTGAGCGAGATGTAGATGTCGTAGCCCAGCAGGCCGCAGATATCCTGAATCAAGGTCGGGGCCCCGTAGTAGACCAGAAGGATGAGGACCAGCTCCGGAATCCCCCGGATTATGGTGGTATAGCATCCGAGCAGGAAGCGGATCAGGCTGGAACGGGAAAGCTTTCCCAACGCGCCGACCAGGCCCAGGACGACGGCCAGGGCCATGGAGCTGACCCCTACGTAAATGGTCAGCTTGGCCCCTTTGAGCAGAATCCAGCCGTAGCCTTGGAGGTCGAACACAAGCGTCTCCCGAAGTCGTCGCAGATATCATGAGGCACGGGGGCACAGGCTCAGGAGCCGGCCGGGCTCCCGTGAATCAAAGGCAGCCCGCCGCGGGCAAAAACGGACATGGATCCAGCCATGGTTCATTCCCGTTCTGTCCGGGCTGCACGCCGGGGCGGATCCACAAGGAGAAGTCCCCTGCTTTGGACCCGCCCCGGCGGATGGTCTGCCGTGCCGTATGGGTTATTCGTCGCCGTAAACGTCGAAGTCGAAATACTTGTCGTTGATTTTCTTGTACGTGCCGTTTTCGCGGATGGTTTCAATGGCCTGGTTCAGCTTTTTGCGCAGCTGGTCGTCGTCCTTGCGCAAGGCGATTCCGATCCCCTCGCCGAACCATTCCTCATCTGTGTATCCCGGGCCGACGAACTCATAGTCCTCTCCCTCGGGGGTGCTCAAAAAGCCTTCAGACAGGACCACGGAGTCGGCAAAGAGCAGATCCACACGGCCGGAGACCAGGTCCATGTTGGCCTCTTCCTGGGTGGCATAGGGCTTGATCTTGAGCGTATCTCCGAAGTTGTCGTGAATGAAGTTGGCGCTGACAGTGGCCCGCTGGACACCGACGGTCATCCCTTTGAGGCCTTCTTTGGAGATCTCGACCTCCATGTCCTCGTGCTTCACGAACCTGGCCGGGGTCTGGTAGTATTTGTTGGTGAAATCGACTTTTTGCTGCCGTTCCTCAGTGATGCTCATGGAGGCGATGATCGCGTCGTACTTTTTGGCCAGCAGGCCGGGGATCATTCCATCCCAGTCCTGGGTAACGAAGGTGCACTTCAGATCAGCGGCATCGCACAGGGCCTTGGCGATGTCGATGTCAAAGCCTTGCAGGTTTCCGTCCTGATCAATGTAGTTGAAAGGGGGGTAGGCCCCTTCCGTCCCTATCCGCACCGTCTCCTGGGCCTGACTCCAGGGTGCAAAAAGTCCGAGCATACAGACAAGCATGATGGTGATGCCGAGAATGCGCCTCATGGGGTCCTCCTTGGGTTATACTGTCGTTTTGGGATGCTAAAAGAACCGGGACAAAAACTGGCGGCACCGTTCTGAGCTGGGATGCTGAAAGATGGATTCCGGCGGGCCTTCGTCCTCGATGACCCCGGCATGCAGAAAAATGACGTGGGAAGAGACGTCCTTGGCAAAGGCCATCTCATGGGTGGCCAGGATCATGGTCCGCCCTTCCTGGGTCAGCTCCTGCATCACCCGCAGGACCTCCCCCACCAGTTCCGGATCCAAGGCGGAGGTGGGCTCGTCGAACAGGAGGACCTCCGGTTCCATGGCCAGGGCCCTGGCAATGGCCGCCCGCTGCTGCTGTCCTCCGGAAAGCTGGGCCGGATAATAGTGGGACCGGTCGGCGATCCCTACTTTTTCCAGGTAGGCCATCCCCCGGTTCCTGGCTTCTTTCTTGGACATGTTCAGGACATGGATCGGGGATTCGGTGATGTTTTCCAAGACGGTCATGTGGGACCAGAGGTTGAAATGCTGAAAAACCATGCCCAGGCGGGTTCGGATGCGGTCCACCTGCTTCCTGCTTTCCGGAACCGGCTCTCCCTTCCGGTTGGTGGTCATCCTGATCTGTTCCTGGCCGACATAGACCCGGCCGGAAGTAGGGATCTCCAGGAGATTGATGCATCGCAGGAAGGTGCTCTTCCCGGATCCGCTGGATCCGATCATGGTGATTACGTCCCCTTCATGGGCGGTGAGGGAGACACCTTTCAAAACTTCCAGGGAGCCGAAGCTCTTATGCAGATCGTCCACAAACAGGGCGCAGGGAGTAGTCATGGATCACATTTTCCGGGGACGCAACAATGACGGTTGGGCTGATTGGGGCACAGGACCATAAAAAATTGAGTACAAAACCTATTACTTATACTGCATTGGACCAGCCAAGGTCAAGCCCTACTCTTGTCTGGCCAGCTCATCCTGGACCAGATTCCGGGCCAGGGCCAGCTGTGCATTTCTGTCCTGGGCTTCGCCGTCCAGCTTGGCGGAAAAGACCTGCTGCAGGATCTGGGTATAGGCCGGTCCAGGAGGGAGGTCCATGGCCTTGAGATCACTTCCGGTAATCTCCAGCTCCTGATCTTTGAGCTGGCTCAGATACAGGGAGACGGACTTTCGGGCCTCTTCCTTGCGGCTGGAGGCCATGAGGAAGAGCAGGCCTTCCAGGGGCAGGGGATGGAGGAGGGAGTAAAGCTCGCTCAGCCGGCCGGACTGCTTGCGGTTCCACGCATACAATCCTTCCCGGATCTTGTGCACTTCCTGTCTTAGGTCAATGATTTTCTTCTCTGTCTTGGACGGGATGCTCAGCCGCCTGGCCACCAGCCGGATCTCGTCCTGGGTGCATCCGGCCACTAGGCCCAGAAAATACAGCTGCCAGATCCTGGGCTTGGGCTCCAGATACAGGAGCTCGTACCAATCGATGACCTTTTCGATCTTTTCCAAAAGCCTTTCCTTTTGGGTGGTCAGCTTGAGCTGGGGATGGATGGATTCCAGGATGGCGTAGCTGTTCAGCCGCTTGAGGCAGACCAGGGGATTTTCTTCCTGCAGCAAAAGCTTGAGCTCGTGCAGGATGCGGTGGCCGGAGAGCTTGTGGAACATGTTCAGATGCAGGGCGTTCTTGATCAGGCGCTCAGTCTGGACCCCGATGCGGAAGGCGAAGCGCTGCTCAAAGCGAATAGCCCGCATGATCCGGGTGGGGTCCTCGACAAAGCTCAGAGAGTGCAGGACCCGAAGCGTCTTTTCCTTCAGGTCCCTCTGGCCGCCGAAGAAGTCCACCAGCCGGCCGAAACGCTTGGGATTGAGCTCGATGGCCAGGGCGTTGACGCTGAAGTCGCGGCGGAAGAGATCCATCTTAATGGACGAGAGCTCCACTGTGGGCAGGGCGGCCGGATGCTCGTAATACTCCAGCCTGGCCGTGGCCACATCGATGCGCTGGCCGTCGGGCAGGATGACCACGGCGGTTTGAAACTTGGTGTGGAACCGGATGCGGCCGCCCAGAGTCTGGGCCAGCTGGTTGGCAAAGGCGATCCCGTCCCCCTCCACCACAAGGTCGATATCCAGGTTGGTCCGGTGGAGGAGGATGTCCCGGACAAATCCGCCCACCGCATAGACGTTGCATCCCCGTTTCTCGGCCAGTTCACCGCACTGGCCGAGCAGGGCATACGCAGATTTGGGCAGCCGGTTGCGCATCAAAGAGGTGATGCTCCGCTCCTGTCTGCGCTCGGGCAGGAGATTCTCCGGGATCCGGGCCGGCTCTTCCACCAGGGTGTTGATCAGGTCTGTGCGGGTGATGACCCCGATGATTCTTTCGTTTTCCTCCACAGGAACCAGACGCTGGCCCTGATTGATGATGATCTCCATGACTGTATACAGGCTTTGGTCCGGGGCGACCCTGGAGATGGATCTGCCCATGTATTCCTGAATCGGAAACTCTCCGAGCCCGTGGGCCTCGGCCCTGTCCGCGAGCTGATGCTCCAGGATGCCCACGCACTGCCGGCTGTTCTCAGTGGTCACCGGTATGGCCTTCAGCCCGAAGCGGCTCATCTTGATCGCCGCCTGGCTGATGCTCTGGTTCTGGTCAATGACCACGGCCGGGCTGGACATCAGGGACCGGACCGTGATCTGGGGATTGATATGCGAATAGAGCAGGCCGAAGATCTCGTCCTGGACCTGGGCCAAGGTCTTCTCCTTGATAGTAGCCGAAGCCGCGTAGCTGTGCCCCCCTCCGCCCAGGGATGAGCAAATGGTCCCGGCATTGACCTCGGTCACCCGGCTTCGGGCCACGACCTGGATCCGGTCGTGCATCCGGGCCAGGGCAAACAGGACCTTGATGTTTTCGATCTCCATCATCTTGTGGACCAGAAGGGCGAAGTCCCGGACATACCGGTCCATGCTGATGCTGGTGATGCAGACCTCGATCCCGTTGATGGTGTGCCTGGTGGCGGCCTCCAGGAGGGTGTTCAGGATGCCCACCTGTTCGGCGCTGAGCTCCCGGTTCAGAAAATCGGCGATGAAGCCGATGTCCATTCCCTGGGTCTTCAGCCACCACAGGGCAAAAAGATCATGCTCCGTGGTCGAGGTGAAGGTGAAGCAGCCGGTATCTTCGTACAGGCCAAGGCCCATGATGGTGGCTTCATCCCTGCTCAATGCGATGCCCCGCTCCTTGATGGTCTGGACCAGAATGGCCACAGTCGAGCCCCAGAGCCGGACGTCTTCGAAATCGGCCGTGAGGTCTTCGGCCGTGTCCGGATGATGATCAAAGGCGTGGACCACGATGCCTTCCCTCTGGAGCAGGGAGCGCAGGTGCCCCAGCCTGGACGGCTGCCTGGTGTCGCAGACCACCAGGGTGTGCACGCTGTCCGGGTCGATATCCTTCATGGAATAGAAGTTGAAAAGATATGTCGCGCTCTGAATAAAGAAGTCGCGAAGGCTCTGCTCCTGGGACCCGGGAAAGACCAGGACTCCATCAGGATAGAGCTTCTGGGCCGCGACCATGGAGGACAGGCAGTCGAAATCAGCGTTGGTGTGGGCGGTGATAACGACAGGAGCATTGATCTTGGTGCTCATGACTGCTTGGACCTGGATCTGGGGTGATAGCGTTGATGGATCTCCCTGAGCCGGGAGATGTCCACATGGGTGTAGATCTGGGTGGTGCCGATGTCGGCGTGACCCAGAAGGAGCTGGACGCTGCGCAGGTCAGCCCCTCCGGCCAGGAGGTGGGTGGCGTAGGTGTGCCGGATGGTGTGGGGGGAAATATGGCCCTGGATTCTGGCTTGAGCGGCCCGTTTGGCGATCATCTTCCACAGTCCCTGTCTGGACAGACCGGTGCCGGAGCGGTTCAGGAACATGGCCTCGGTTTTGGGGGAGAACAGGGGGCGCCAGGAGGCCAGATACGTGCTCAGCTGGGTTTGGGCCGCGGCGTGGACCGGGAGGATGCGTTCCTTGTGCCCTTTGCCCATGACCCGCAGATACCCGGCCTGGGAATCGAAGTCCAGGGGGCGGAGGGTGCACACCTCGGAGACCCGAAGGCCGGCGGCGTACATGAGCTCCAGAATGGTCCGGTCCCGGGCTCCGAGCTTGGTGTTCGGGTCCGGGCGGGCCAGCAGTGCGGCGGCCTCGGGCTCGGTCAGGACCCGGGGCAGGAGCTGGGGAAGCTTGGGGCTGTCCAGGAGACGGGCCGGGTTGTCCTGGATCTGCCCCTCCTGGCGCAAAAAGTCGTAAAAGCTGCGCAGGCTGGAGAGCCGTCTGGCCACGGATCGGTTCCCGAGGCCCTGCCGGCGGAGAAAGATGAGATAGAGGACAAGGGAGTCTTCCGACACCTGATCCAGGCCGGCGCTGTGCTGGGTCAAAAAGGAGGCGAAATCCCGCAAGTCGTGGGCATAGGCCGCAACGGTGTTTTCGGACAGGCCGCTGATGCTGACCAGGTGGTGCAGATATTTTTCGGTCCAGGGGTGCTCTTCATGTGGGGGGGTGGGGGATGATGCCGGGTGAAAGTCCACTGCCGCCTCGCCTTGCCTTTTAAAAAAAGATGTGCTTCATTCCCTCAGGTAACCCGCGCAGCTGAAGATCAAAGGGGTGAAACGTGAACGAAGTGCCGAAAATACCGGTATATATCGGTCTGGGATCCAATCAGGGCCGGCCGGAGGAGAACCTGGCCAAGGCCAGAAAGCATATCCAATCCATTACCGGGGTCTTTTCCCCTCTGTCCTCGCAAGTCTACTACACTGAACCGCAGGGGGTCAAAGAGCAGCCGTGGTTCGCCAATCAAGTCATCCGGGTTCTGTGCCATCCGGCCTGGACCCCCGAGCTGCTGATGCGCCACCTGCTCAATATCGAACAGATGCTGGGCCGAAAGCGGACCGCTCACTGGGGGCCAAGGCGCATCGACTGTGATCTGCTCCTTTTTGGCCGGCAGGTTGTGGATACCCCTGAGCTGACCCTGCCTCATCCCGGAATTTTGCACCGGGCCTTTGTCTTGGTCCCTCTTGTGGAGCTGACCCCTGACTTGTGCCTGCCGGATGGGACGCAGGTCGCCGACCGTCTGCACTGTCTGGCCTATCGAAGACAAGGGCTGCGGATATGGCAGGATGATACCCACGGTGAAGAGCCGGGGGCAGACCCGGATGCAGGGCCCCGGACCGTCGGATCTGCTGTGTCCGCCACCTCCGGAGGAACCTATGTTTAAGCTGCTGATCTTTGCGGCCGCCGGATTCATTCTCTACAAGCTGATCATGGGGGATCAGAAAAAAAAGAACCTGAACCGGGAGAAAAAGAAACAGGACCTGATTGATTCCGGGGAGATGGTCAAGGATCCGGTTTGCGGAACCTATGTGAGCACTGAGACCGGAATCCGGGTCAAGGACGACGATCAGGTGCATTATTTCTGCAGCTACCAATGCCGGGACGCCTTTCTGAAAAACAAAGAGGAAGAAACCGAGAACTAGCTCTGGTGGATACCTGCCCTCTCCCGGCACTCGTTTACCGGAGAAAGTCAGGAGCCGGAGAATGTGATCCCGCCCTCGCGTTCATCTTGCCTTTGCGTACAAACAGAGTATGATGGAACCTGAAAGTCTCAAATACCTGCTCTCTCCAGTCATATGCGCCTTTATCGGGTGGATGACCAATTATCTGGCCATCCGCATGCTGTTTCATCCCCGGCAGCCGGTGCACATCCTGGGCTGGACCTGGCAGGGGCTTTTCCCCAAACGCCAGGCCGAGCTGGCCTGGCGGCTTGGAGAGCTGGTTGAGACCGAGCTTCTCAATCATCAGGATATTCGGGAAATCATCGACCGGCCCGAGTTTCAGACCCGCTTGCGGTCCATGGTCCAGGACTCGGTGCACCGTTTTGTGCAGAGGAAGCTGACCTCCCTGCATCCTCTGCTGAATACCCTGCTTCGGGGAGCTGTGGCCCATAGGGCTGCGGAAATGATCGTCGATGAGGTGGAGCGCTTTCTTCCGGGTCTCGTGGAGCAGGCTGCATCCGAGCTGGAATCCCAGGTCCAGGTGCAGCGAATTGTCCGGGAAAAGATCGAGGCCTTTTCCCCGGCTCGTCTGGAAGGCCTGCTCTTCTCCATGTTGCGCAAAGAGTTCTGGTTCATTGAAATCATCGGCGGGGTTTTGGGACTTGTGGTTGGTTCAGCTCAGGCCCTGATTTTTGTCCTCTGGTAACCCCTCAGCCGGGGCTTGATATCAGGCACTGCAGCAAGGGATGTATTTGCTCAGGGGGCCTTATCCCGCGAGGGGCTGAAGGGCTTCTGATTCCGGCTGGTTGATTGTTTTTCGTATCAGTCCCAACACGGGGCTCAACGCCAACTGTGAGCTACATGGCTGGTCACCGCCTCACTGGGCAAGGACCCCCTGAACTTTGGGAAGGGAGTCTGAACGATTACCAAAAGATCCGGGCAGGCAGCTGACGGTAACCAGCGAATCGCCTTGGAACAGGAGGTGGGTATGTCTGATCTGCAATCCTGCCTGGGGACAACCTATCTGCACCAGACAGAGTACGATCGGGAGCAGATAGCCACCATGTCCCGGCCGCACATTCGACCGGCCCCGTTGTATAAGGTCTACCCCCAAGCCCCAACCGTGTCTTTGCCCCAGCCCGTTGATCCAGGGGGCCAGCTGTGGGAGGCCCTGTCCTCGCGGCGATCCCGGCGGCGGTACGCACATCACGATGTGAGTCTGGAGGCCCTGTCCGCTCTGCTGTGGGCCTCTCAGGGCATCAGCGGACAGGCCGGACGGCTGTCCCTGCGCACAGCCCCCTCTGCCGGAGCCCTGTACCCGGTGGAGACCTATGTGCAGGTGAACAAAGTCCAGGGGCTGGAGCCAGGGCTGTATCATCTGAACATCAAGGATTGGTGCCTGGAAACCCTGGACAGCGGATCATTCGGGCCGCAGCTGGCCCAGATCTGCCTGGACCAGCGGTTCATGGCCCAGGCGGCTGTGAATGTCTGCTGGTCTGCTGTGCTCCGCCGGAATATGGCCAAGTACGGCCATCGGGGGATGCGTTATATCTTCATGGATCTGGGGCATATCTGCCAGAACCTCCTGTTGGCCGCCGAAGGCTTCGGGCTGTCCGCCTGCCCGGTGGGGGCCTATTTCGACGGGGAGGCCAACGAGCTCTTTGGACTGGACGGCAAGGAAGAGAGCATGCTCTATTTTGCCAGTGTGGGCCATCCGGACGATGGAGGAAGGGGCTGCGAAGCCGCGAAGCGGTGAAAACAGGCGCAAAGAGGCGCCAATCTGGCAAGATCTGAATCCGATCAAGCGGGGAGATGGGATGGATTTGCGAAACTCGCTGGTCGCACGCAGGTATTTTTCCCTGCTGGACCGATCGGTTGTGGCCTGGATGCAGAAGAGGGAGGTGCGGCCGAATACCGTCACCTCCTGGGGCCTGGCGGCAGCCTGTCTGGTTCCGGTGGGCTTTGGGTTTTCTCCTTGGGCCGGTTTTGTGTTTCTGGTGCTCTCCGGGGTGGCCGACACATTGGACGGTTTTTTGGCCCGGGCCACCAAACAGCAGTCCAGGTTCGGCTCCTTCTGGGACTCAACCCTGGATCGGGCTGCTGACTGCGCCTATCTCCTGGGGTTTCTGATCATGTTCTGGTCCTTTCCCCACTGGCGTCTGGAAGCGGCCGTGGTCATGTTCGTGGCCCTTTTGGCTACCATGCTGATCAGCTACATCAAGGCCAAGGTCGAGAGTCTGGGCCAAACCTGCAAAACCGGGGTTATGAGCCGCCCGGTGCGGGTCATCTATCTCCTGGTCTGGGCCTTGCTGCTGGCTTTGTTCTCCGGGGTGCGGCTGGAGGTGCTCTGGGTGGGGCTCGGGGTGTATCTGGCCCTGACAGCGGTTACTGTGGGCCAGAGGATCAATGAAGCCAGGCGGGTTCTGGCCTGAGCATGGCCTGCATCCTTCCCGGAGGCCCCTGTGGATTCCGGAGCATGGACAGGCCTGTTCCCTTGGATGCGAACAGCAAAGCCCGGGAGAATTTCTCCCGGGCTTTGTCCTTTAGTCCCAGCTGCGCTTGTCTTCGATGGCCTTGACCTGTGGCGGCAGGGTGCCCGGGGCCAGGACCTGCAATACGGGGCGGATCTTGATCTTTTCTCTGAAGGTGTGCAGGAGCTCTTCAGAGCGTTTGAAGTTGGTGGCCTCGACGTACAGGGTGGCCTCGTCGATTCCTCCGGGGTTGGTCACTTCCAGCTGCCAGCGCTTGATTTCCTCGTATCTGGAGATGACCTGCTCGATCTGATGGGGGTAGACGAAGAGCCCTTTGATCCTGGCAGTGGTGTCCACCCGGCCGATGATGCCGCCCAGCCTGGGGGATGTCCGTCCGCAGGGGCAGGGAGCGCGCTCGATGTAGGACAGGTCGCCGGTGGCCAGACGGATCAGGGGATAGGTCTTGTTGAAGGCCGTGACCACCACTTCCCCCACCTCGCCGTCCTTGAGGGGAATCCCGGTGTCCGGATGGCAGATCTCGACAAAGGCCCGGTTGGCCAGGTGCAGCCCGTTCTTGTGGTAGCATTCGTATCCGATGCAGCCGACGTCCGCGGTCCCGTACCCTTGGCGCATGACCAGATCAAACTTCTTTTCCAGGGTGTTGCGCACCTTTTCCGGGACCTTTTCCGCAGTCACAAAGGCTACTTCCAAAAAAAGGTCCTTGCGCAGATTGAGCCCGGCGTCCTCGGCCTTCTGCCCCAGGTGCATAAGGTAGCTGGCTGTGCCCACATATCCGGTGATGCGCAGCTTCTGCATGATCTCCAGCTGGGTGTTGGTGTTGCCCGGTCCGGAGGGAACCACGGCGCACTCCAGGTTGCGCAGGGGCTCCTCAAACATCAGCCCGGCCGGATTGAGGTGGTAGTTGAAGCAGTTCTGAACCACGTCTCCAGACCTGAAGCCGGCGGCATAGAATCCCTCGGTCCATCCCCAGTAATCCGTGATCCTGTCCTCGGGATCGAAGATGGGGCCGGGGGAGAGGAAGATGCGGCGCATCTTGCCCATGTCCTTGGTCAGCAGCCCGCCCAGGCGGGGCCCCATGGACTGGAGAAAGATGAGCTCCTTCTTCTTCAGGATGGGGATGTGCTTGATGTCGGTTATGTCCTTGAACTTGTTGACGTCAAATTGGGCCCGATCGAACCGCTTTTTGACTTCTTCGGAATAGCGGTAGGCGTATTTGAGCATGTCTTTGAGCTGGATGCGGTAGAACTGTTCCCGTTCTGAGGCATCCAACACTTCCAGCCGGTTGTAGATTCCTTCTGTACGGTCTTTTCGGGTCATATTCCGTGTTTACCTCGTGGTCTGGGGTCCGTTCCGGGATAAGCATACATTATAAAAGCAAAATTCCAGGTGTCAAGTTTTATTGAAAAAATAACTGTAAAATCAAGGCGTTAATGGGAGGATTTTGGCTCTCAGCACACAGACAGAATAGACGGCGAACTCCATAGCTCCACAGGCTAGGACGCAGAACCAATGTGCCTTCAGGCCTCCACCGGGCCGGATGCAGTGGTTGGGGCCGGCTTGTAGACCTTGGCGAATATCAAGTACCCGGTATGGGCCACCATCCGGTCCTGGGGCCTGAATCTGTCCGGGACCGGCTTGTAGTGGCGGACCAGGATCTCCACCACCTCGGTTTCGGTAAAGGCCGTATCCTGCATGGCCTGCAGGAGGGCGGTGACCTGGTTCATGGTGGGCAGCAAAAATCCGACCGGGTGGCCGTTTTTGACTCCGGCGGCGATTTGGTCCAGGTAGTCCCAGGGGGTGCGGAGATCAATAAAAACGGCATCGGCTTCAGGCTGGCCGAATCCTTGCTCCACGTCCTGTTCCCTGATGTCCACCCGGTCCAGGAGCCCGACCTTGGACAGGTTCTTGGCGCACAGGCCGGCGAACTCGGGCCGGCGTTCCAGGGAGACGACCTTTCCCTGGAAACCGACGAACCAGGCCAGGGCCAAGGTCAGGCTCCCCGAACCGCACCCGGCCTCGACGACCCGCGCCCCGGGGCCAATGCTCAGCTTGAACAGGATGTATCCGATATCCTTGGGGTAGATTATCTGGGTCTGGCGCTCGATCTTTTTGACCAGCTCGTACAGGGTGGGTTTGAACAGCCGGTACTCCCGGTCCAGATGGGTGCGAATGCATTGACCATAGTCAAGATCGCAGATACTCTTCAAATCCAGTTTTCCGTCATGGGTGTGCAGTTCGTCTTCCGCCCCGGCCACCCGCAGGTAGCGTTTGCCTTTGGGGCTGACCAGCTGAACAAGGTCCCCGGGTTGAATCATGTGCTCTCCTTGCCCCAGGGGGGCGAATGTATTGTCTGTGCCTCCGACAGCGGCTCCAACCATGATGTGCACGTCGACGAATGACGCCTCGGCCTTTTTTGTGCCGAATTCCCGCTGTCTCAGGCCTTGTGGCCCATCCGGCTGCCGGATGTCAAGCTGAGGTGCGCCCCGCGGACATCCGCCGTGCGCAAGCGGTGGGCAAAAACATTTTGAACCAGAATAGAGTGCTATGGCTGAAAAAAAGCGAAGAAAGATGTTCATCAGTGTCCTGCCCGGTGAACAGATCGAGGTCGTGTTGACCAAAGACGGCACGGTGCAGGAATACTACGTGGAGATGTTGCAGCAAGCCAAGACCAAGCGAAACATCTATAAGGCCCAGATTCACAATATTGACCCGGCCCTGCAGGCCGCATTCGTCAATTACGGAAGTCAACGCAACGGCTTTCTGCAGATCGACGAGGTCCATCCGGAGTACTACCAGGCTGACATCAAGCCCGGGAAAGGGCAGCGGTTCCCGCCCATTCAGCGGGTCCTCAAGCCGGGGCAGCAGCTTTTGGTCCAGGTGGTCAAGGAGCCAACCGGGAACAAAGGTGCATTTTTGACCACCTACCTCAGCCTGCCCGGCCGCTATTTTGTCCTTACTCCCGGCCGGGAACAGCTCGGGGTGTCCAGGAAGATCGAGGACGAAAAAGAACGGACCAGGCTGAAATCCCTCATGGAGGAGCTGAACCTGGATCCGGGCATCGGGGTTATCCTGCGGACGGTGAGTTCGGACCAGAACAAGACCAACCTGTCCCGGGACCTGCAATTTTTGAAGAGGCTGTGGAAAGAGGTGCGCAAGAAAGGTGTGGGGGAGACCTCGCCGGCCCTGATTTATGAGGAGAAGGACCTGGCCTTTCGAGCGGTCCGGGACTATTTGACCGCTGACGTCAGCGAGATCTGGGTGGACGACGCAGAAACGGCCAATCAGGTCCAGGAAGTGGCCGCCCTGGTCTTTCCCCGCCGGAAGCGGATGGTCAAGCGGCACCTGGATTCGGATAAGTACCTCTTTGACCGCTTCAATCTGAGCAAGCAGCTGGAAACCGTGTACAGCCGCAAGGTGACCCTGCCCAGCGGGGGGGAGCTGGTCTTTGACCAGACTGAGGCCCTGATGGCTGTGGACATCAACTCCGGAAAGATCGGCGGGGAGAACAACTTCAAGGAGATGGCCCTGAAGACCAATCTGGAGGCGGCCCAGGAGATTGCCCAGCAGCTGCGCCTGCGGGATGTGGGCGGACAGGTGGTCATCGATTTCATCGAGATGAAAGAGCACAAGCACTGCCGGGAGGTGGAAAAGTCCCTGCGCAATGCACTCAAGGAGGACAAGGCCAGGACCACGGTGGGCAAGATATCCAGGTTCGGCCTCTTGGAGATGGTTCGCCAGCGCATGGGGTCCTCCGCCTTGTCCACGACCTGGCAGGACTGCCCGGCATGCCAGGGCTCAGGCTATGTTCGCAGCCTGGAGTGGCAGGCCCTGCAGGCCCTGAAGGATATCGCCCGCCAGATGCAGAGCAAAAAAGGCCCCAACCCGGTAGAGTACACGGTGGACCGTGAGCTGGGGGCGTATCTGCTCAACTGCAAGCGGAGGAAGATCTGCGAAATGGAAGACAGCTACGCAACCCAGGTTCTGATCAAGAGCGAATAATGGCCTTTCCCCGGGTGCTTCTGCATATCTGCTGCGGTCCATGCGCCCTGTATCCGGTGCAGGATCTTCGTGCTGCTGGCTATGAGGTGGTCGGACTCTTCTACAACCCCAATATCCACCCCCTGCAGGAATACCTGCGCCGCAGGGAAGGAGCGGCCCAAGCCGCTGAGCATTTGGACCTGAAGATGATCTGGAAGGACGATGAGTACGATCCGGGCCGCTTTATGCGCCAGGTGGTCTTTCGGGAGTTAAGGCGCTGCTTTTTCTGCTACCAGATGCGGCTGGAACGGACCATGTCCATAGCCGAACGGGGCAAGTTCGATGCCTTCAGCTCCACCCTGCTGTACAGCATCCATCAACAGCATGAGCAGATAGCCGGGCTGGGCCGGGATATGGCCGGAAACAAAAGTCTCCGGTTTGTGGACCGTGATTTTCGTCCGGGGTGGAAAGCAGGGATCGAACAAAGCCAGGCTCTGGGCATGTACAGACAGAACTACTGCGGGTGCCTGTACAGCGAGGCGGAGCGCTTCTCTTCTCAGCTCGCGGCCTTGATTTCCTGACCAGTCTGAACGCAGGGAGGCGCTCACCCCCTGAACGAATCCGAACCCAGGGGTCCGCGGGCAGACGTCATGCACCTCTATCTCCACGTTCCCTTCTGCCGGTCAAAATGTGCGTATTGCGCTTTTGCCTCGGCTCCGCCGGGTCCGGGTGAGATAAAGGCCTATGTCCGGGCCGTGATCCGGGAGATGCAAACGAGGGCTCCGCAGGCTGCTGCATGCAAGGTGCAGACCCTGTACCTGGGCGGGGGAACCCCCAGTCTTCTCCCCTGTGCCGATCTGGAGCGCCTGCTCCGCGCAGCAGGGGAGACATTCTCCTGGAGAGATGAACCGGAGATCACCCTGGAGGCCAACCCGGATTCGGTGCACAGTCTGGGGCAGGTCCAAAGCTGGCAAGAGCTGGGGGTGACCAGAGTCAGCCTGGGGATCCAAAGCCTGGATCCGGCGATTCTGGAGTTTTTGGGCCGCACCCACACTTTGAAGCAGTCCGAAGCGGCTGTGGACCGCCTGCGGCGGGCTGGAATGGACAACTTCGGCCTGGACCTGATCTGGGGCATTCCGGGACAGGGGGTCAGAGGGTGGAGGGACAGCGTATCCAGGGCGGCAGCCTGGGGGCCCGCACATCTGTCCCTGTACAGCTTAAGCGTCGAGCCTAACACCCAACTTGCTGACATGATCGAGGCGCGGGGCGAGGGAGGATCCCAGGGGGAGCGGAAGCCAGAATGGCCGGAGGAAGAGGTCTGGACCGAGATGTTTCTGCAGGGTCGCGAGATTTTGCTCCGGTCCGGATTTGAGCACTACGAGATCTCCAATTTCGCCCTCCCGGGCAGACGCTGCCAGCACAACAGCGGTATCTGGCGGGGAGAGGCATATCTTGGATTCGGCCCGGCGGCGGTGTCTTCTCTGCATTGCGTGCGGCGGAAGAATCCAGAGCGCTTGGGAGACTACCTGCAAATGATCGCCCATGGCCGGCCGGGGCCCGAGGAGGAGATCCTGGACCCAGGTATTGTGCACTGGGAGAAGGCCATGCTTTCCCTGCGCACATCCCAGGGGATGGAGTGGACGGCTATCCAGGGCTGGGGGAAAGAGGCCCTTGCGGCTCAGCTGGAACAGGCCGGTCTGCTTAAGATCAAAGGCGGGCGTGTGTCTCTGACCCCGCAGGGGATGCTGGTCAGCAACGAGATCCTGGCCAGGCTGCTGGAGTGATGCGCACATTCATTCCCGCGAAAGAAGGTCATTTCGGACCCCGGATCCAAGTCCGGGGCAGACCACGATCCGGGACCAGGATCCAGGATTTTTTGGGCTCTTCGACACAGGAAGTGGAGTTGCACGCATAAGAGATGGCAAACTCCAAAAATCCACAGGCTACGTCGAAGAACCATTTTTTGTCTCCCAAAGGAAGTGAGGCTTTGACCTGGACTGGCAGCACCCCGGCAAACCATCTTGGAGGGCATGCGTGCAGACTTATCGGCTCCTGCTCGACGTGGGGAATACGAATACCAAGCTGGGCGTATCCAAGGGCCACGTCATCCTCAATTCCTTTGTACTGCCCACCCATGCCAGAGACACCGCGGATACCTTCGGTCTGCGGGTGATGCAGATCTTCGATCACCTGCGCATTTCCCCCCGGCAGGTCCAGGCCTGGGTGGTTTCCTCCGTGGTCCCGGAACACAACACCATGATCCGCAAGGCCGGAGAAAAATACTCCACCTGTCCGGTGCTCTTTGTGCCCGACGATCTGCCCCTTCCCCTGCATAACCGCTACGCAAACCCCCAGGAGGTGGGGGCCGACCGGCTGGTGACTGCATTTGCAGCCCGCAGACTTTTGTCCACTTCAGGGCTGATCGTTATTGATTTCGGAACGGCAACCACAGTAGAGTGCATTCAGGGTCACGATTATCTGGGGGGCCTTATCTGTCCGGGCGTGTTTTCTTCCCTGGGGGCTCTGGCCGGACATACGGCCAAGCTGCCCAGGATCAGCCTGGAGCACAGTTCGTCCGGGCTGGAGATCGGCAGGAGCACGGCCGAGAGCATGAATCAAGGCTTTCTGTACGGGTTTGCCAGCATGATCCAGGGGCTGTGCCAACAGCTGCGCGGTTTTTTGACCCCGGAGGTCACGGTGGTGGCCACCGGGGGATTCGCCGGGGCAATCACCCCCCTGTGTTCATGTCTGGATACTGTTCGCGAGGATCTCTTGCTGCAGGGGCTGCTCATGGCTCATCAGAAGACAGAGGACAGATGACAGGAGACAGAAGACAGAGGACAGAGGGCAAACTCCAAAAATCCACAGGCTACGTTGAAGAACCAGGATTTTTTGCCTGTCTTGTGGCAAAAGAAGCAGAGTTGCCGGAGGCGAAGCTGAAACAGGAGGTAGAGAGATATGAGCGTTATTGCCCAGTTAGGAGCCAGAGAGATATTGGATTCCCGGGGAAATCCAACTGTGGAGGTTGAGGTGGAGCTGGAATCCGGGGTCTGGGAGCGGGCGGCCGTGCCCTCGGGTGCTTCCACCGGGTCCAGAGAGGCCTTGGAGCTCAGGGACAAGGACGCCAACCGTTATGGGGGCAAGGGGGTGCAGACTGCGGTGAGCAATGTGCTGCACACCATCGCCCCCACCCTGGTGGGTATGGACGCCCTGCGGCAGTTGGAAGTGGACAGCGTGCTCCTGGAGCTGGACGGAACAGAGAACAAGAGCAGCCTGGGAGCCAATGCCCTTCTCGGGGTGTCCATGGCTGTGGCCAGGGCGGCCGCCGCCTATCTCAATCTGCCGCTCTATCAATACCTGGGAGGGGTGGGGGCCCGCGTTCTTCCCGTCCCTCAGATGAACATCCTGAACGGCGGGGCTCATGCCCCGAACAATCTGGATATCCAGGAGTTCATGATTCTGCCCCTGGGAGCCTCGAGCTTTGCCCAGGCCCTGCGCATGGGATCGGAGACCTTTCAGGCCTTGAAGGCCATTCTGGCCGAAGGGGGGCACATCACCTCGGTGGGGGACGAAGGGGGATTTGCTCCCAACCTGGACAGCCATGAGCAGGCCCTGGAACGCATTGTCCAGGCCATCGAGAAGGCCGGCTACACCCCTGGCGCGGACATCGCCCTGGGGCTGGATGCGGCGGCCTCCGAGTTCTTTTCCCAAGGTGCCTACAACCTGCGGGGGGAGAACAAAGTCCTGGATGCCTCCGGAATGGTGGACTACTACCTGGATCTGTGCCGGCGCTTTCCCATAGTATCCATTGAAGACGGCCTGGCTGAGCAGGACTGGGACGGCTGGAAGATCCTGACCGAGCGCATGGGACATATGATTCAGCTGGTGGGCGACGATATCTTTGTCACCAACCCGGCCATCCTGGCCGAAGGGATTTCCAAAGGCGTGGCCAACTCCATATTGATTAAGCTGAATCAGATCGGCACCCTGAGCGAGACCCTGGAGACCATCGAGCTGGCCAGGAAAAACGGCTATACTTCGGTGGTTTCGCATCGTTCCGGGGAAACCGAGGATCATTTCATTGCCGATCTGGCGGTCGCGGTCAACGGAGGACAGATCAAGGCCGGTTCATTGAGCCGCAGCGACCGGCTGGCCAAATACAACCAGCTCCTGCGCATCGAGGATGATCTGGGCGGACAGGCCCGCTTTGCCGGGCCGGACCTGGTGCAGGAATGGGGGCAAAAACACAAACCGGCTTGACAAGCACGGAAGACATACCTTAGCAAGGATAGCAAACCGTTGAGAATGATAGGTTTGTGAACTTGAGGGGGCTGGAGCAGGGCATTTCCGCTCCGGTTGATTGGATCCAACTATTGCAAAGGAGACGGGGTATGAGTGCACAATTGATCAAGGGCACGGACATCCGGGAAGAGATTTTGGAGGAGCTGGCCAAAGAAGTGCAGGACATCAAGGACAAGCACGGAAAGGTCCCGGGACTGGTGACCATCCTGGTCGGGGAAAATCCCGCCTCCCAGTCCTACGTCTCCCTGAAGATCAAGACCGCCCATCGGTTGGGCTTTAATGAGGTTCAGGACACTCAGCCGGACACCATCTCTGAGGAAGAGCTTTTGGGTCTGATCGACAAGTACAACAAGGACGAGTCGATACACGGGATACTTGTCCAGCTTCCCCTGCCCAAGCATATTGACGAGAAAAAGGTGCTCAACGCCATCGATCCGGACAAGGATGTGGACGGCTTTCATCCGGTCAATGTGGGCCGGCTGATGATCGGCGGGAACGAGGTCAAGTTCCCTCCCTGCACCCCGGCCGGAATTCAGGAGATGATCATCCGGGCAGGAGTGGAAACCGAAGGTGCGGAGGTCGTGGTCGTCGGCCGGTCCAACATCGTGGGCAAGCCCATTGCGAACATGATGGTTCAGAAAGGCAAAGGGGCCAATTCCACTGTGACCGTTGTGCATACCCGGACCAAGGATATGGAGTCCCACTGCAAGCGGGCGGACATCCTGATCGTAGCCGCCGGGGTGCCCGGACTGGTCAAGCCGGAATGGATCAAGCCCGGGGCCTGTGTCATTGATGTGGGCGTAAACCGCGTGGGCGAGAAGCCGAGCAAAAAGGACCCGAACAAGATGGTCCCCATCCTGCGCGGGGATGTGGATTTTGATACGGCCAAGGACATCGCCGGGTACATCACGCCGGTGCCCGGGGGGGTGGGACCGATGACCATCACCATGCTCATGCGCAACACCGTCCGCTCCCTGAAGTACCATCTGGGCATCGCCTAGCCCGGGACCGTCAATAAGCGGACGTCGTCGTGTGCCCCGGCAGGCCTTGTGGAGGCCGGCCGGGGCTTTTTCATGTTCACACATACATCGTCAGGCGGGGGAGATACGATATGTGTCTTATGGTCATGGCCGTGCGGGTGCATCCCGACTTTCCGCTTATCCTGGCCGCCAACCGGGATGAGTTCGACAGCCGCGGATCCAGGCCGGCCCAGTTCTGGCCCGAGGCTCCCCAAGTCTTGGCCGGCCGGGATCACAACGGAGGCGGGACCTGGCTGGGAGTGAATACCAGGGGGCGGCTGGCCATGGTCACGAACGTCCGGGATCCAAAGACCTTTCGCCCCCATCGTCCGTCCAGGGGCAAGCTGCCTGTGGACTACCTGCTGCACACACAGGACGAGACCCGGTTTTGGTCCCGGCTGTCCAGAACGGGCTCGGAGTACAACGGGTTCAACCTTGTCTTTGGCTCCGGATCCGAGCTGCACTGGTTCAGCAACGCCGGGGGCGGGGCGCGGCCCATTCCCTCCGGAATTCACGGCTTGAGCAACGCCGGGCTGAATACGCCCTGGCCCAAGGTGATCCGGGCCAGGGCCGGCCTGTGGGCCTTACTGCACAGCGGGCGCAGGCCAGGCCCGGAAGAGCTGTTTGCCCTGCTGGCCGACACTACCCGGGTGCCGGACAGGGATCTTCCGGATACCGGGGTGGGGCTGGACATGGAGCGTATCCTGGCCCCGATCTGTGTGCACAGCCCGGGCTACGGGACCCAGGTGTCCACCCTGGTCTTTGTCCACCGCAGTGGGCGGATCGATTTCTGGGAGAAGGATGTCCGGACCGGAAATGAGGTGGGGGGTAATGCTGTGCGGCGGTTTAGGATTAAAGGCAAGCAGTGAATGCAGACCGAACGTGTTGCTGGGATATAATGAGGGCAAAAAGTTGCCAACTTTTTGCGGTTCTTCGACGTAGCCTGTGGATTTTTGGAGTTTGCCATCTCTTCTGTGTGCCCACTTTCGGCCCGGTATTTTCTAAGCCCCGCCAAAGGGGGATCCCTGCCCCCTCCCGGCTACTCACGTTCAGGTCACTGCTTTCTGTGTGCCTGAGCGTATCATACACGTGAGTGCCGGGTGGCGGGACCAAGAAAATGTGCGGGCCTGCCGCTCACGGCACACAGAAGAGACGGCAAACTCTTATGCAGGCAATTCCACTTTCTGTGTCGAAGAGCTCTTTTTGTCCTCATTGGTATGAAGCTCCTCTTCCCGAAGGCCAAGAGGCAGCAGACTTCAGCCCTGCTCCTCCACTGGGGCAAAGACCTTCCGGTCCTTGTACTCGGCCCGCTTGCCCTTGTTCCATAAGGTCACCGGCCGGTAGTAGCCCACCACCCTGGTGTAGACCTCGGTTTCCGCTCCGCAGTGGGGGCAGGAGAAGTGCTCTCCGTTGATATACCCGTGGGCCTTGCAGACGGAGAAGGTGGGGGTGATGGAGATGTAGGGCAGCTTGGTCTTGGACATAGCCTTGATCATGAATGCCTTCAAGGCCTGGGTGTCGGCCACGGCCTCGCCCAGGAAGGTGTGAAAGACAGTGCCCCCGGTGTACTTGGGCTGGAGCATGTTCTGATGCTCCAAGGCGGCAAAGACGTCGCTGGTCGCATCCACGGGCAGGGCGGTGGAGTTGGTGTAGTAGGGGACATCGTCTCCCGAGGTCTCAATGTCCTGGTACAGGTTCTTGTCGATCTTGGCCAGACGGTAGCTGGTGCCTTCGGCCGGGGTGGCCTCCAGGTTGTACAGATGCCCGGTTTCTTCCTGAAAGGCGGAGGTCAGCTCCCGCAGGTGCTCCAGGGTGCGCTGCATGAGCCGGATGCCGGCCGGGGACTCGATGCCTTTGCCCAAAAGGTTCTGGCAGGCCTCGTGCCCTCCGATGAGCCCAATGGTGCTGAAGTGGTTGATCAGTCCGTTCTTCAGGTAGCGGGCGGAAAAGGGGTACATCCCCCGGTCCATGTTGTCGCTGACCCATTTCCGCTTGAACTCCAGAGAGTCCTTGGCCAGGGTTGCGTACTCAGCCACCAGGTCCAGGAAGTCCTCCTCGTCCTGAGCCAGATAGCCCAGCTTGGGCAGGTTCAAGGTGACCACGCCGATGGAGCCGGTCAGGTCCCCGGCGCCGAAGAGCCCGCCGGTGCGCTTCTTCAGCTCCCGGATGTCCATCTGCAGCCGGCAGCACATGGAGCGGACGTCCTCAGGCTTCAAATCCGAATTGATGAAGTTCTGGAAATAGGGCACGCCGTATTTCGCAGTCAGTCTGAGCAGGAGCTCTCCGACCTCTGAATCCCAGGGGAAGTCTTCGCCGACATTGTAGGTGGGGATGGGAAAGCTGAAGATTCGTCCGTGGTAATCGCCTTCAAGCATGACCTCCAGAAATGCCCGGTTGATGAGCTCCATCTCCGGGGCGTAGTCATCATAGCATTCATCCTGGAGCTCACCGCCGATGATTACCGCTTCCTGCCCGATGTGCTTGGGCGGGACCAGGTCGAAGGTCAGGTTGGTGAATGGGCTCTGTCCCCCCCAGCGGGAGGTGGTGTTCACATTGAACACAAACTTCTGGATGCTCTGCTTGACCCGGGGAAAATCGAACCCATCGGCCCGCACAAAAGGGGCCAGGTAGGTGTCCACGTTGTTGAAGGCCTGGGCTCCGGCCCACTCGTTCTGCAGGGTCCCCAGGAAGTTGACCATCTGGCCCAGGGCCGAGTCCAGATGCTTGGCCGGGCCGGAGGAGCATCTGCCTTCCAGGTTAAAGCCTTCCAAAAGCAGGTCCCGCAGGCTCCATCCGGCGCAGTAGCCGGCCAGACCGAAGGAAAGATCGTGGATGTGGAAATATCCGTGCTCGTGGGCCATGCGGACCTCTTCCGGGTATTTCTCCAAGGCGTATCTGGCCTGCACGGATCCGGAAAGATGAAGCATAAGCCCTTGAAAGGAGTGGGACATGTTCGCGTTTTCCGCCACCCGCCAGTCTTGCTTGTGCACGTAGTTGTCGATGGTCTTGCCGATGTCCAGAAAGGCCTCCTGCTGGCTGCGCAGCTGCCTGCGCTGCTCGCGGTACAGGATGTAGCGCTTGGCCACCGGAAACAGGCGGCTCTCCATGAGCACCTGCTCCACCATGTCCTGGACCTGTTCCTGCTCCGGGATCTGGACCCCGGACAGCTTTTTTTCCACCTTGCCGGCCAGGCGCCGGGCGAGCAGGGGGTCGCGGATTCCGCTGGCCTGGAGGGCCTTGAGGATGGCCTGGGCAATATGATCAACGGCCCAGGTCTCCAGGCGGCCGTCGCGCTTGCGGATATGCTCTGGCGCGGTGTGCGGGGACTTGCTCCCCATGATCCGTTCTTCAACTTCAGTCATGAACATGTACACGCTCCTCCTCATGGGCACAGGCCCGGGTGCAACCCGTGGCCCAGGCCTTATACGCCGGGCTTCTCCGGCGGAATATAGGTTTGGATGGACAGGGTAGATCCGGATGGCACGAGCCTTTTGGTTTCCTCCAGGTCCTCGGGGCTCAGCTCCGGGACAGCGGTACAGCGGAAGAAAAAGAGTTCCGGGGCCTTTTGGGCCAAGCCAAAGATGGATTCCAGTGCGCGCTGGGCCCGGGCCGGGGAGCACCGGTCGCCGGTGAGTCGGGGATACTTGGCCCATGGTCCCTTGACGTCGACGGCAACGGCCTGAACCAGGTCCTGCTCCAGAAGTTCGCGGACCGTCTCCGGGTGCAGCCCGTTGGTATCCAGCTTGATCGAGAGTCCGAGGGCGGAGAGCTCCCGCAGCAGGATATCGATGCCCGGTACGCAGGTTGGTTCACCGCCGGAGACAACCAATCCGTCCAGCCACCCAGCCCTGGTCCGGACAAACCGGTGCACGGCGGCTTTGGAAACCGGGGGGCATTGGGCAGGGGTCCAGGCCAGACGGGCGTTGTGACAGGTCGGACAGCGCAGGTTGCACCCGCCCAGAAAAAGGACTGCACTGACTCGTCCCGGCCAGTCGCATAGGCTGCCCGGCTGGAGCCCGCGGACAGCTCCCCATGGATCGGGTGTCTTTGCGGAGGCATGCCGTACAGAGTCCTTGCATTCTTTCCCGGGGGCCGCGGATTGGATGTTTGTCATGGCGGTTTGGGGCTGTCGCGGATCAAGCCGCGGTTGAAAGTTCGGGGTCCTGTTTTAGGTAAAAAATGTAAAAAACAGGGTGTTATATGTATGTTTCGGGGGTTGGATGCCGGCTCAAGCAGACAATTGAAACGTAGCAACAAGTTGGAAACGGAGCAATCCTTGACAAGGAAAGAAGAGGGTCCAAAGCATATATTTTATGCTTAACATTTTTTATTTTTTGGACAAAGCGGAGCTGGAGCGCAAAGAGGTCTTGTGTTCTCTGCCCACCCAAGGAAGGGAATTGAAATGGAAAGAATGTTTCGGGTTCTTCGATGTAGCCTGTGGAATTTTGGAGTTTGCCATCTCTTCTGTGTGCCTTGAGCGGCAGACCCGCACATTTTCTTGGTCCCGCCCAAAGGGAGCACACAGAAGAGATGGCAAACTCTTATCACGACAGCGACACTTTGATATGGCCTTGCCGGAGATTGGTCCGTGGCCACGATTTTGGTCGACGTATCCACGACTCGTTCCGGGCGGTCGGCCCTCACTGCATTATGACCGCGGCTGACTGTTTGTTTGGGGGCTCTTGAAATTGTGAGGACCGACCGCTTATCCTCCACTTCGCCAGGAAACGTTACCGGCCGGAAATCGAAAAGCCACGGACCAATCCCCGGCTTCGACCAAGGACACTGTGAGTTCAGTAAAATGTCGCTGTAGAGTTATGCATGCAAATCCACTTCCTGTGTCGAAGAGCCATATTTCGCTTCCCTTGGTAAGCCCGGACAGGGCCTGTACCTGCGGGATGCCCCGGTCTTGGGTCAGTGGTGATAGGGATGGTTGTGCATAATGGCCGTCGCCCGGTAGAGCTGCTCCAAAAGAACTATCCTGGCCAGTTCATGGGGCAGGGTCATGGGGCCGAAGCTCAGGAGCATAGTGCTCCGGGCGGTCAACTCCTTAGCCAGCCCGTAGGCCCCGCCCAGAATAAAGCATGGAATCCGTCCCGGTTCCTCCAGCCAGGACTGAAGCTTTGAGGCCAGGCTGGGGGAGGACAGGGGCTTGCCTGCGCTATCCAAGCAGATGAGCATGTCCTGTGCCGATGTCTTGGCCAGGATGGACCGGGCCTCTGCCTGCATACGGTCCTGGGGGGACAGATGCCCGGGACCGTCCTTGAGCTCAAAAAGAGTCAGGGAAAAGAACGAGTCCAGACGGCGAATGTATGCAGCTGCGGCATCCTGCCAGTACGACTTCTTGAGTTTTCCGATGCAAATGATCTTGATCTGCATGACTGCTTGCGGGTGTCCAAGGTCAAGGTTGGGGACGATCAGCACCTGATTCCAGGGCCCAAGCTTGACGGGAGTTGATGAAATTTGCAACTCTTATCCGGTATTTCGGCCGGGAATGAACCTATGCCACTGAGCTGGCTCCGTCATCAGAGAATCTCCACGTGCATATGCTGTCATGTGAATATATTGCGGGCTGTATCCTGGGGCTTGCCCTTGTCCTGCTCTGGACCGTATCCGCGGGAGCACAGCAGCTGGCCTTGGAAGGTCTGGTCCTGGATAATGTTGGAGAGCGCATACAGCTCAGATTCGGGGTCCAGGCCAAAGACGTCGATGCCTTGGAACAGATCCTGGAAAAAGGAGGACAGCTGCAGATGCAGTGCGACATACGGCTTCGGCGCAGGCGGGGCTGGTGGCCGGACAGCACCGTGGTCGAGAAGCGGAGACGCTATCATCTAAAAACACACCCCTTGACCCAGACCTACAGATTGATCAATCAGCACACAAACAGTACTGCCCGGGACGACAGCCTGCAGGATCTGATGCACAGGCAATGGAAAGAGATTATTTTGGATCTGGGGGCATGGAAGATGCTGGATGCCGGAGCAGACTACATCCTGGAGCTCACCCTGCAGTTCACCCGTCCAAATGTTCCCCAATGGCTGAAGACAACTCTGTTTTTCTGGTCCTGGGACGTGGTGACCTCCCAGACCTTCCGCATGCATTTCACCTATTAGCCCCTTATGAACACTGAGTTCATCACGGCCCACGCCTCCCGGGACGCAAAGCGCAGAAGACGCCGAGAGCTCCTGCTTGCTCTGGGCGCATTCGGGCTGATAATCCTGTTCAGCTGGATTGAGCTCCATTTTTTCGGGGTCAACTCCTACCTCTTCCTCATCGTTTTCAACCTCAATCTCATCCTGCTCCTGCTTATCCTTTTCCTGGTCCTGCGCAACATGGTCAAGCTTTTCCTGGAGCGCAGGCGAAAGGCTCCAGGGGCCCTGTTGAGAACCAAGCTGGTCATCGTCTTCATCCTTCTTTCACTTATTCCGACTGTGCTCATGTTTCTGGTCTCGGTCAAGTTTGTCCAGACCTCGGTGGACTACTGGTTCCGGAGCCAAGTGGACCGCTCCCTGCAGCAGGCGGTGGAAGCGGGGAAGAACTTTTACGACCAGGTCCAGAAACGCCTGCAGGTCAGAGGGGAATTCATTGTCGAGCATATTAGAGAGCAGGAGTTTTTGTGGGGCGGGCCTGGAATGGATGACTATCTGGAGCAGAAGGCCGCTGAATATGGATTGAACCTGATTGGGGTTGTGGCTCCCAATCTGCAGGAGCAGAACTGGCATGCTCAGGACCCGTGGCCGGAGAAATGGCCGCAGGTGCAGGAGGAGATCGGGTGGGACAAGCTGCGCCGGAAACCGGAGGTCTGGTCCACCCTGCTTACTGCCGAAGATCAGGACCTGGTCCTGACCGTCATCCCGGTGGATGAAGGGACAACCGGGTTTCTGGTCCTGGGCGCCGGAGTGGGCAAGGGAGTCGTAGACAAGCTGGATCAAGTGGTGGAGGGCATTGAAGAGTACAAGAAGCTGGAGGTATTAAAAGGGCCGCTGAAGATCGCCTTTTACCTCCTGCTCGGGGTGATGGCCCTGCTCATCCTGTTCGGGGCGATCTGGTTCGGCTTTCGACTGGCCAAGGAGATTTCGGCCCCGATCCAGGCCTTGTCTGAAGGGACCCAGCGCATTGCCCACGGCGACCTGTCGGTCCGGCTTGAGGACCAGTCCACTGATGAACTGGGGCAGCTGGTGCAGTCGTTTAATGTCATGGCTGAGGATTTGGAGCGCAGTCAGGAGCGGCTGAACCAGGCCAACCAGGACCTCGGAACTCAGAATATCGAGCTTGAACAGCGGCGCAGGTACATGGAGGTGGTCCTGAATACGATCACTTCCGGGGTCATTTCCCTGGACCCCGAAGGCCGGGTCACGACCGTGAATCAGGCGGCTCTGACCATTCTGGACATGGAGCAGGATCAGCTCCTGGGCAGGTTTCCGATGCAGATGATCGCAGAGAGGCATCAGGAGCTCCTGGCGGAGGCCATGGACCAGGTGGCCAGGACTCCAAGCAGCACATGGCAGCGGCAGCTGGACATTCAACTGGGAAAGTCCGAGCGCAAGCTTCTGGTCAATGCCGTTGGGCTGCGGCCCAGCCAGGGCGAGGATATGGGCACGGTTCTGGTCTTCGAGGACATCACTGAGCTGGACAAGATGCAGCGGATGGCCGCATGGCGGGAGGTGGCCAGGCGCATTGCCCACGAAATAAAAAATCCCCTGACCCCGATCAAGCTGTCGGCCCAGCGTCTGGAACGCAAATACGCCTCCATTGCTCCGGATGAGAGCTTTGAGGAATGCACCCGGTTGATAGTCCGTCAGGTGGAGCATCTGCAGCAGATGGTCAAGGAGTTCTCAGCCTTTGCCAAGTTGCCCGATGTCCAGCCCGAACGGGACGACCTGCAGGCCCTGCTGACGGAAGTGGTCAGTCTGTTTCAGAACAGCCATTCTTTTATTCATTGGTCCCTGAATGTCCAGTCCGATCTTGTCTTCCGGTTTGACCGCTCGGCCATGAAGCAGGTGATGATCAATCTGCTGACCAATGGGGCGGAGGCCCTCAAGGACTGCCCGGATCCAAGGGTTGAGGTCTCGGCCGGCATGGACACACAGCAGCGCTGGGTGCGCCTGGAGATCAGGGACAATGGTCCGGGGATTGACGACCAGGAGCTGAACCGGCTTTTCGAGCCCTATTTTTCCCGGAAAAAAGGGAACACCGGTCTGGGCTTGACTATCGTCAAGTCCATAGTCAATGATCACCATGGGTATATCCGGGTCGCGCCGAACAGTCCGCAGGGGACAGTGTTCATTATTGAGCTGCCCGCGGCGTGATATTTGCGTCTTTATTTTGACCGAAAAAGAGCCGGCATGAGCAAAGGAAAAGTCTTAATCGTGGATGATGAACAGGATATCCTGCTCTCCCTGAGCGGCATCCTTGAAGATGAAGGGTATGAGGTCCGGACCTCGGAAAGCGGGGAAGAGGCCTGGACCATCCTGCAGAACGAGGATGTGGATCTCCTGTTTTTGGATATCTGGCTCCCCGGAGAGGACGGGATCTCGATTCTGGGAAAGGTCAGCCGGGACTATGCCAATCTTCCGGTGATCATGATCTCCGGACATGGAAACATCGAGACCGCTGTGGACAGCATAAAGAAAGGGGCATTCGACTTCATTGAAAAGCCCCTGTCCCTGGAGAAGGTCATGGTCACCGCGGCCAAGGCCCTGGAGTTCCGGGACCTGCAGCAGGAGAATCAGAATCTGCGGGCCAGGGTCAAGGCAGACTATGTCCAGGACCTCTCCGGACAGAGCCGCAAGATTCAGGAGCTGCGCACTCAGATAGACAGGGTGGCCCCCACCGACGCTTGGGTCCTGATAACCGGAGACAACGGGACGGGGAAAGAGATTGTGGCCCGCAGCATTCACAAAAAAAGCAGACGGGCCAAGAAATCGATGATCGCAGTGAACTGTGCAGCCATTCCTGAAGAGCTGATAGAAAGCGAGCTCTTCGGCCACGAAAAGGGGGCATTCACCGGCGCCGGGTCGACCCATGCAGGCAAGTTCGAGCTGGCCCACAAGGGGACCCTGTTTTTGGATGAGATCGGAGACATGAGTTTGAAGACCCAGGCCAAGATCCTGCGCATTCTGCAGGAACAGCGCTTTGAACGGGTCGGCGGTGGACGGAGCATCAGCGTGGATGTGCGGGTGATCGTGGCCACCAACAAGGATCTGGCCCAGGAGATTGCCGCCGGCCGCTTCAGGGAGGACCTGTTTTATCGCCTGAACGTCTTCCCCCTCCACGTCCCGGCCCTGAAAGAGCGCAGGGAGGACATCCCGGTCTTGATCCAGGAGTTCACTCAGGCCTTCTGTCAGGAAAACGGATTTCGGCCCCTGGACTTTGCAGACGAGGTATACGCCATACTCAAGGCCTATCCCTGGCCGGGAAATGTCCGGGAGCTGAAGAACTTCATCGAACGGATGCTGATTATGTACGCCGGACAGAAAATCACAGCCGATGATCTTCCTCCGGAGTTCCGGGGCCGGCCCAGGCAAGCGGAGCCCCTATCCACAAACGATTCGGACGATGATATGGATTTTAAGAATGCCCGGGCCGAATTCGAACGCAGATTCCTGCTCCAGAAGTTCAATGAATGCGAGGGCAATGTCTCCAGGCTGGCGGAGACGGTGGGGCTGGAGCGCAGCTATTTGCACCGCAAGCTTAGATCCTACGGGATTCATTGAGGCTCAATGGACACAAGGGAGGATCCGGCCCCAGGAGGCAGCCTGCGGATTCCGGAAAGGGCTGCCGGCAGGCGGCTTGACGATGCCCTCAGCCTGCTCTTGCCCCGGGCCGGCCGGCGCTCAAGGCAGCGGCTGATACAAGCCGGGGCAGTCACGGTGGACGGAAAGCGGCAGCCGAAAGGGTACCGGGTGGCACCGGGCCAGGAACTTCGGGTTGTGGAGCTGGAAGACAAGGACATCCAAACGCTGGGAGACGACTGGAAGCGGATTGCAGTTGTCCAGGAGACAGAGGCCTATGCAGCTGTGTGCAAACCTGGAGGGATGCATACCCAGCTCCAGGCGGCCAGCTCCCATACTGCTCTGGAAGCGGCCCTGCCCCGGCTGTTCCCGGGCCGGGATCCTGTCTTGGTGAACAGGCTGGACAGGGATACGTCAGGCCTGGTCCTGGCAGCCTTCTCCCCTGAGGCGGCCGCTGCCTACGCCCGGATGCAGGAGGCAGGCGAAACGGCCAAGACCTATCTGGCCCTGGTGCACGGCCGGGTGGAAACCGAAATATGTCTTGGCTGGGCCCTGGACAGCGCCAAACGAAAAAAGGTGCGGATTCTGACCCATATCGATTCCGATCCGCTGCGGTGGACCACGGTCCGGCCCCTGGCCTGCTCTGGGCAGCATCAGGTGAGCCTGGTCCAGGCCGAGATCAGCAAGGGAAGACGGCACCAGATTAGAGCCCATGCCGCGGCCATGGGACATCCGGTGGTGGGGGACACACTGTACGGAAGCGATTTTCAGGGCCCTATGTATCTGCATCACTGGCGGGTCAGTTTCCCCGGCTTCGAGGCCCGGGCTGTTCCGGATTGGGATACAGGGGGGTGGGGGATGGATCTGAGCACGTATATGCACTTTTAGCTTGGGCCAGATTTTCCGGCCAGGCCCGGGAGAGACTATGAAGATTCAGATTCGCTGCTATGCAACACTGGCTCGGTATCAGCCCAGCTCTGGGGAGGAGCTGCAGGTGCAGCCGGGGGTGACCGGGACTGATGTGGCTGCCCGGCTGGGGATTGGCCTTGAGGAGATCAAGGTCGCCTTTGTCAACGGCAGGCATGCGCCCCTGGAGACCGAGCTTCAGGATGGGGACCGGGTGGCCCTGTTCCCGGCTGTGGGCGGGGGGTGACCTTGACTTTTGGCGGTATTTGAGCCAAGTGGACAGTATGGCGGTACACACGAAGTCTGATCCCCTCCGGCGCATTCGGCTCAAGCGGCCCAGGCGAATGCGCATCTTCCTTCCCCTGCTCCTGGGGTTTATAGTTCTGGTCTTGGCCGCTGTCTCTGCCGGCAGGCACTGGATCGATCATCCCGAAGTAACGCAGACCGTGGGTGCGGACCAGGAGGTCCAGGCCCCGCCTGCTCCGGATCAGGCATCCGCAGAAGGGCGGGACGGTGATCCGGCTAACCAGGGGACGGGGCCAGAAGCGCCGGAAGCGGAAAGAGGGTCTGATGCCCCCGCCCAGGAACAGATCCATGTGGTGGAGAAGAAGGTCCAGCCCGGAGAGACCATTACATCCATGCTGTCCGACTTTCTGCAGCCGGTGGATGTCTATGCCCTGAACCGACAGGCCAAGGACGTCTTTCCCCTGCGCAGGATCAAGGCCGGGCAACCTTACAGGCTCAAGCTTGATTCCCAGGACTGTCTGCAGGGCTTTGAATACGAAATCAATGATCAGAAAAAGCTCTGTGTCTCCACAGCCGGGGGCGGATTTGATATCCGGACCGAACCAATCGAATACGATGTGCAGACCGCGGTTGTTGATGGGCAGATAGAGACCAGCCTGTTTGAGGCAGTCACCTCTGAAGGGGAGTCCGCCGTCCTGGCAGTCAAGCTGGCGGATATCTTTGCCTGGGACGTGGACTTCATCCGGGATATCCGCAAGGGAGACTCCTTTCGCCTGGTGGTGGAAAAGCGGTACCGGAAAGGTGAATTCAGCGGATACGGTCCCATCGTGGGAGCAAAGTTTACAAATCAGGGCCAGACCTATCAGGCCTTTCTGTTCACCACCAAGGACGGGCGGAGCGAGTACTTCAATCCCCAGGGCCAGGCCATGCGCAAGACCTTTCTCAAGGCCCCCCTGAACTTTACCCGGATCTCCTCCGGCTACACCCATCGGCGCAAGCATCCGATCCTGAATGTGGTCCGGCCCCATCTGGGGATCGACTACGCAGCACCCAGGGGGACGCCGGTCAAGAGCGTCGCGGACGGGGTGGTTATAGCCCGGGCCTATGAGCGGGGCGGGGGAAACTACCTGAAGATTCGACATACCAACGGATATATGACCCTGTACATGCACCTGTCCAAGTTTGCTTCCGGGGTGCGGAAAGGGGTCAGGGTGGAGCAGGGCCAGACCGTGGCCTACGTGGGCAGCACCGGCCTGTCCACCGGCCCTCATCTGGACTTCCGGGTCAAAAAGAACGGGTCCTACATCAATCCTTTGAAGATCGATTCCGAACCGGCCAGACCGGTGCCGGAGAGCGAGATGGCCAGGTTTCGGCGGGCCATCTCTCCCCTGCAGGCCTTACTGGAAGGGAAGAACCCCCTCTATGCCCAGACCGAGAACTCCTCCGAGTCCGATCCATCCGGTAGTTTCTGATTGGAGCCCAAACCTCCCCGCATGGTTGTAACCCTGATTTTTGAAAGGAATTCGTGTGGCTGAGATCACCTTGATACTCGGCGGCTGCCGCAGCGGCAAAAGCCGGTACGCCCTGGAGCATGCAGAAGCCCGGGGGGAAAGACGCAAAATATTCCTGGCCACCTGCCAGGCCTTTGACCCGGAGATGGAAAACCGGATTGCCGCCCATCAGCGGGAACGGGGCCCGGGGTGGGTCACTGTGGAAGAGCCCGTTGACCTGCCCGGCGCCCTTCAGCGGGAAAGCCGGGACTCTTCCCTGATCGTCCTCGACTGTCTGACCTTGTGGGTGTCCAATCTCCTGCAGGAGGGCAGGAGCGAGGAGCGGATCATGGAGGGGTTTCAGGAGCTGGCTGAAGCCCTGCGGGATGCAGCTGGAAACATCCTGGTGGTCTCCAATGAAGTGGGGCAGGGGATTGTCCCGGACAATCCTATGTCCAGACAGTTTCGGGACCTTGTGGGCTGGCTCAACCAGCGGATAGCGGCCACGGCTGATCGGGTGGTGTGGACCGTGGCCGGCATTCCGGTCACAGTCAAAGGATAAGGAGCCGGCAGTGGGCGGATGGTGGAACGACTTTCGGGGCGCACTGGGGTTTTTGACTGTCGTCCCGGTGGGAGCCGGTTGCGCCTTTCGTCCGGAGCGGATGGCCGGGTTCTTCCCTCTGGTCGGGCTGTTTGTGGGCCTGATCGTGGCCGGCGTGGACTGGATGGCCCGTCTTTTGTGGCCTGATCCGCTGGCCGCGGCGATTGTGGTCCTGACCCTTGTTGCGATCACCGGGGCCCTGCATGTTGATGGGCTGGCCGATGCTGGCGACGGACTCTTTTCCCACCGTTCCCGGGAACAGGTCCTGGCCATCATGAAGGATAGCCGGGTGGGGGTCATGGGCGTGGTCTGCCTGATCGGGGTCTTTGCTTTGAAGTGGGGGGCTGTGCAGGCCCTGTCCGCAGATAGGTTTCTGGCTCTGGCCCTGGTTCCAGCCTATTCCCGCCTGGGCATGCTGGCCGGGATGCGCTGGCTGCCCTACGGGCGCCCTGAAGGCGGGACGGGAGCCGCCTTTTGCGGCTCTGCCGCATCGCTCCGCATGTTCTGGTCCGCCGGGCTTTTGCTCCCAGTGTCTATGCTTCTCGGCTGGCAGGGGCTGGTCTTGAATCTGGTCTTTGTATCCGCCTGCGCCGGGATCCTTTTTTTCTACTCCCGGATCATCGGCTGTATTACCGGGGACACGCTGGGGGCCATGAACGAGGTCCTGGAGGCTGTGCTGTGGCTCTTTCTGGCGGTCCAGGTCCTGTAGCCGGCCGCCCCGGGCCGTGAGGCCGATCATGCAGAAGGGTATTCGTTCAGGGGGTCTTTCCCGGCCAGGAGGTCAAGGCCTAAGCTCGGCTGTTTGGTTATTTTTCGTATCAGTCCCAATACCGGTCTTATCGCCAACTGCATGAGCTGACCACCGCCTAGCTGGCAAAGGCCATGAATCCTGGCAAGGAGGTCTGAACGTTAGGCGGAAGGCCTTTTATTCAGCCGTTTCCCGCCGGCGCCGGTGCCACCAGATATAGACACCGATCATGATCAGGCAGGCCGGGATGAGGATGAACATGATCTGGTGCAGCTTGTCCATGAGCAGGTCCTGGTTGCGGCCGAAAAAATAGCCTAACAGGGCCAGGATCACCACCCATATCCCCGCTCCAAGACTGGTGAACAGGCAGAAAAGCCCTAGGTGCATGCGGGCCAAGCCAGCGGGCAGGGAGATGTACTGCCTGATCCCCGGGACCAGACGGCCGATAAAGGTGCTGATGTGTCCGTGGCGGGCAAAGAAGGTCTCTGCCTTGGTCAAGGTTTTTTCGGAGATGAAAAAGTAGCGGCCATAGGTGAGCAGAAAGGACCTGCCCACGGTCAGGGCCAGCCAGTAGTTGAAAATGCCGCCGAGGAGGCTGCCCAGGGTGCCGCAGGCGATGACCACTCCCAGGCGCATGGACCCCTGAGAGGCCAGGTAGCCGGCCGGTGGGACCACTACCTCGCTGGGAAAGGGGAAAAAGGAGGATTCCAGGAACATGAGGATGGTGATTCCCGGGTAGCCCCACTGGCCGATGGTGGATACCAGCCAGGTGACAAAGGATTCGAACATGGGCGCTCCTGATTGCAAAAAATATACAGCTCGGATCAAGCCCCGCCGGCTGGAGGAGAATTCCATACAATGCCTGAAATGGCAAGGTTTCCTCCCAGCCAGGGCAACGAGGTGAGGTTCCAGTGGTCAGGCTGGGAAAACCCCGCTTTCGGTTTGACTCACCGAAGCGGGCCTGAACAGGATATACGAGGTTCTTGCTATGGGTACCAGGTGTTTTGTCGCCCTGCCCCTGCCGGAGGAGTACCAGCAGGCTCTGCCCAAGATCGCCGCAGAATGGAAACCCCGACTACGCTCCAAAGTGTCCTGGACCAAGGAAGGGAACTGGCATCTGACCCTCAAGTTTCTGGGGGAGCTGGAGCCCGGCATCTTGGACCAGGTGCACAAGGCCCTGCGCAGGGTCACTGTGCACCAGTTCGAGGTTCAGGCCTCGGGGGGAGGCTTTTTTCCTCCCGGGAGAAATCCAAAGGTGGTTTGGGTCGGGCTGAGCCGGGGGGCGGATGCCTGTACCCGCCTGGCCGCGGATATCGATCAGGCCCTGCAGCCTTTGGGGATTCCCTCCGACACGCGCCCCTTCCGGCCCCATCTGACCGTCGCCAGGATCAAGAGATCCGGGCCCGACGATTGGTCCCAGTTGCTCTCGGGTCTGCATGCCTGGACCTGGCCGAGCTTTTGGGCGCAAAGGTTTGTCCTCTACGCCAGCCGACTCACCCCGCAGGGACCGGTGTACACTGAGCTGGAGTCCTGCCCGCTCGGCGAGACACAGTCATGATCAGGGGACATGACGGGTTTGGGTCGGAGGTGCACGCCGTTGTTCAGGGCGAGGTGTTCATTTATCCTACAGAGACCCTGTACGCCCTGGGGTGCAGTGCCCTGGACCCGGATGCAGCCGAGGAGGTTGTGCGCATCAAGGGGAGGGAGAGGCACAAGCCTCTGCCCCTGATAGTTGGATGCGTAGACCAGCTGGATATCGCCGTTTGCGGCCTTTCCCCGGATGTTCACGCCTTGGCCCGGGGCTTCTGGCCCGGACCCCTGTCCATTGTCCTCCCGGGACGGGAGGCGCTGAGTCCCCGGGTCAAGGACCCTCTGGGGCATACCAGTGTGCGTTTGACCTCCCATCCCCTGGCCCGTGAACTCTGCATGCACCTGGGTGCGCCCCTGGTCAGCACAAGCGCCAATCCGGCCGGAGAGGACCCGGCCTCTGATCCCGCACATCTCCATCCCGGCTTGATCCGATCGGTGCACCGGGTCATAACCGGTCCCCCGCATCCCCGTGGAGGGCTGCCCTCCACAGTGGTCCGGATCGTGGACCGGGGAACGCTCTGTGTTTTGCGCTGCGGCGCGGTTACAAGAAAGGAGCTGCAGGCCGCTGGATGGCGGGTGATCGAGACGGAGTAAAAAAGTTCTTCGAGGTAGCCTGTGGATTTTTGGAGTTTGCCGTTTCTTCTGTGTGCCCACTTTCGGCCCGGTATTTTCTAAGTCCCGCCAAAGGGGGATCCCTGCCCCCTCCCGGCTACTCACGTGCAGGTCACTGCTTTCTGTTCGACTGAGCTTATCATACACGTGAGTGCCGGGTGGCGGGACCAAGAAAATGTGCGGGCCTGCCGCTCAAGGCACACAGAAGAGACGGCAAACCCTTATGTGTGAAATTCCATTTCCCGTGTCTCACTCATATTGGCACAGAGGGAAGAGCCAGTAAAAAAAGTTGAATCCATGGTTCGCAGTTGGCGGGGGGGCGGCGAACAGGGATTCAATATTTTAAACCCGGATCCAGGGCCAACGGCAGGCTTGCGCACCAATACATTGATTTTACAGTGTTCTTAGCCGAGGATCCGTTTTTCAGGTTTTGGCATGCTGGATGCAAGAAAATAAATACCTTCCTCCTTTTGCCATAGCTGGCCTCCTTGGAAAATGGTTCCTTGGAGGCCAGTTGTGTTTGGGACCCCTGTTATCTCCTGCGGGCCGCCGAATCCTGGCCCAGCTTCCACAGCTCCTCTTTGACCCGGGATACGGATATCCTGGTCATGCACTCCGCCTGCCGGCAATTGATCCGCCCGAGCTGGGTACACGGAGAACAGGGGAGATCCGTCCGCAGGCAGGTAAGGCCCGGAGGGCCCCATTGCCGGGGCGAGGCCGGGCCGAAGAGGACGATTCCGGTGCGATCCAGCAGACCCGCAAGATGCATCGGTCCACAATCATTGCCCAAGATAATATCCGCGCCGCACAGGGCCTTCTGGAGCTGCCCCAGCTCTTGGGGGTGGAGGCGTTGAAAATTTTGAACCTCCAGTCCGCGCTCCCTTTCCGCCGGACCGAGTACAAAGACCGGTTCCCATCCCTTGCGTTCAAGCCAGGAAGCTGTCTGCAAATAGTTGGACATGGGCCAGCATTTGGCCGGATGGCCGGCCCCGGGAAACACCAGGGCTTGGGGCCTACGAGGCCCCGGCTTGAGGTGCGGGGATAGATCCCGCCAGATCTGGTGCCAGTCGGGACAGGGCGGGACCCCCATTCGTTGCAGGCCCGCGGCATAGACTCGGCGAGGAGGAGTGTATCGGCCCGGAATGATTCCGGGAAGAAAATGCAGATCCGGAAAGGGGACCTCTGTCGGCGGGGTGTGCAGGCCGAACCAGACCACCCGGCAGTTTTCCAGCTCCCGGGGCCAGGACGCAGCAGCATACAGCCGGTCAACCGCCCGGCGCATCTGTTCCGGACAGGGACGGAGACCAAGGGGGTCGGTCCACAGCCGGTATGCGTCCCTGCCGGCCCAGTACAGGGGAGTAGGGGCGAAGTGACGGCGAAGCGCCAGCAGGGAAGGCCAGATCTGCAGAAAGTCCCCCAAGGCCCCTTTGTGGACGATGATCACGGCTTTTGGTATGCACATGAGGATATGGGTGACTGCTTGAGCATGCTGTCTGGCCTGGAGCGAACAAGGCTCCTCGGCACGAATCATATGCGGCAAGCTTTAAACAGCTGCAGGTAACCTGGACCAAGCCGAACAACCCGGCAAGGAGGCTCTACATGAGTAGTCATGTCCAATGCCCGGCCTGCGGAGGCCAGGTCCCGGTCTATCGCAATCCCCTGCCCACGGTGGATGTGGTCATTTCCTTCCCCGATCAAGGGGTGGTGCTCATCAAGCGCCGCAATCCGCCGTACGGCTGGGCCCTTCCCGGCGGATTCGTGGACTACGGAGAGAGTGTGGAGCAGGCCGCAGTCCGGGAGGCCAAGGAAGAGACCGGGCTGGATGTTAGGCTGCACGGACTGCTCGGGGTCTATTCCAGCCCGGATCGGGATCCGCGCCAGCATACAATGAGCGTGGTTTTTATGGGGACAGCCAAGAAAGAGAGCCGACTCCAGGCAGGGGACGATGCCGGCCAGACCCGGGTGGCTCCCCTGGATGATCTGCCCGAGTTGGCTTTTGATCATGCCCGGATCCTGGCTGATTTTCAACAGGCCCTGGAACAGGGGCGGAGCAGGAGCACAGTGTGTTTCGGCCGCAGCCTGGGCTTTTAAGGGCACACAAACATAGAGGGCAAACTTCACAATTCCACGAAAATTCGGGGAACTTCAATTTTGAGGTGCACATGTATATAAGCATCGATCTCGGCGGGACGAATATCCGCGGTACCTGGGTCAGTGCCGGAGGGGACTATGGCCCGGTCCGGCCGCAGTCCAGGCCCCGGACTTTGGAAGGCACCAAGCAAAGCCTGGAGGCTCTGATCCAAGACGTGCAGGCCCGGGCCCCTGAACCGGTCCGGGGCATCGGCCTGGCCACGGCCGGGCCCCTGGATCACCGCAGACGGATGTATCTGACCACCACCAATATGCCGGAGCTGAATCAGTTCCGGGTCGGAGAGTTCCTGGAGCATCGCTTCTCCCTGCCTGTGCGCATGGAAAACGATGCCCAGGCTGCTGCCCTGGGCGAGGTCTGGGCCGGCGGCCTGGCCGGAACAGCCGATGCGGTGGTGATTACCCTGGGCACTGGGGTCGGCTCAGGGGTGATCATGAATCACGAGATATGGCGGGCCGGGCATTTTACCGGACCGGAGCTGGGGCATGTCTATCTGGGGCCGGGCCCCAAGCGAAGCTGTGCAATCGGGACCTCCACCCTGCCCTCCTGCGGATGCGGGCAGGTGGGATGCGCTGAGGCATGGCTGCAGAAAGCGGCCCTGATGGAGATGGTTGTCCGCTGCGGTTTTGCTGCCCAGGACCCCAAAGATATCTTTGGCGATCTGGAACAGGGCTCTCGAGATGCCATGCGGATCATGGATATCTACGGGCGCAGACTGGGGCTGTACCTCTCTGTTTTGCAGGTTGTCTTCGGGTTTGCCGACATAGGGATCAGCGGGGGGTTGAGCACGTTTTTCCCGTACTTTCAAGACGGGATGTGGAGTACCCTAAGGCACCGGTTCGTGAACCGGGAGTGGTGGCTTCCCAGGCGGATCGCGCCCAGCCCGGAGCCGGAGATGAGCGCTTTGCTGGGCATGGCCCGGGTCTTTGTCCTGGAAAGCAGGGGCAGCACGGACTGGAAGCCCGAGGACGCGCAGTGATGGTCATATTAACCGACATGCCTGAAGCGGGCACGCTTTCGTTACCGAAGCATAGAAACGATTTCCATACCGACTGGGAGTGGTTACCCATTGTTGTGATTTTCTTTCTTCGGGTTCCTAATCGATATCGGGATCGGGATCGATATCCATAAACTGAGGGTTCCTGCTGCACCGAATAACATAGTAATTATAGCTCCCACGCTCTGGGTGGGAGCTTTCCTGACCGCTCCCGCAGTCTCTTTCTGGACGCCGGAGGGGTCCAAAAGAGTTCCCACGCAGAGCGTGGGAACGATAAAGAAACGATTTCGATACCGATATCGATTTCGATTTGAATTATCCCAACCATTAACTCATAACAGTTTGTAAGTGCCGGGTAGGTCTATGTCCCATTGTGCATCTCCCCTTGTGCTGACTCTTGGTGATCCCAACGGGATAGGTCCGGAGCTGGTCTGCGGGCTGGCCGGCAGCGGACGGCTGGTCCGCCGGGATCGGGCACTGGTCCTCATCGGACCGGAGCAGGCCCTTGTCCACCACTGCCGGACTATGGGTCTGCACCGCTTCTGGCGGGCAGCAGACAGAATGGATGAAGTCGGCGGGCAGGGCATATACTGTCTGCGCCTGCCGGAGCTGGCTGAATGGGAGCCTCGTCCGGGGCGGGCGGACATTCGGGGGGGATTGGCTGCTGGACATGCCCTGCATGCGGCCTGCGGCCTGCTTCTTTCCGGCCGGGCCAGGGGCGTGGTGACCTGTCCGCTGAACAAAGCCATGCTCCAGGAAGCGGGGTTCGATTTCCCCGGCCACACCGAGTTTCTGGCGGTCGAGAGCGGGCTGGGGCCGGATCAGGTCTGCATGCTCTTGGCCGGAGACAGGCTGCGGGTCGCTCTGGTCACCACCCATCCCCGACTGAAGGACGTCCCGGACCTTATAACCCAAGACAAGGTTGAGCGCTGTCTGAGGCAGACCTGGGAGTTCGTTCGGGCCGTGAACGGCGGACAGGAGACGGGGTGCAGGCCGGTCGGGGTCTGCGGGCTCAATCCCCATGCCGGGGAAGGCGGGCATATCGGGGACGAGGAAGAAACGATCATCCTCCCGGCCATACAGGCCGCAGCAGCCAAGGGGGTTGCGGCCACCGGACCCTGGCCTGCGGATTCAGTGTTCTACCGGGCCTACCACGGCGAGTTTTCCGCTGTGCTGGCCATGTACCACGATCAGGGCCTGGGGCCGCTGAAGCTGGTTCATTTCCAGCATGCGGTGAACGTGACCCTGGGCCTGCCCTTTGTGCGGACCTCTGTGGACCACGGCACGGCCTATGAACTGGTGGGCAGGGGACGAGCCGGCACGCAGAGCCTGCAGCGGGCCCTGGATACGGCGGAGATGCTGATTCAGGCCCGAGCCCGGTCCGCAGGGCCGGAGCCGGCTGTGTAGACCTTACGCGGCCTCCTTGACCATGGTTCTTCGACGTAGCCTGTGGATTTTTGGAGTTTGCCATCTCTTCTGTGTGCCCACTTTCGGCCCGGTATTTTCTAAGTCCCGCCAAAGGGGGATCCCTGCCCCCTCCAGGCACTCACATGTTGGTCATTGCTTTCAGATGGACTGAGCATATCATGCATGTGAGTGCCTGGTTTCCCCCTTTTGGCGGGACCAAGAAAATGTGCGGGCCTGCCGCTCACGGCACACAGAAGAGACGGCAAACTCTTATGCAGACAATTCCACTTTCTGTGTCCAAGAGCCCTTAACCATCCGGGCGAAGGCCTGGAAAAAGGAGTTTGCGTCGTGGGGGCCGGGGGCGGCCTCCGGATGGTGCTGAACGGCCATGATCGGCTTTGTGCTGTGCACAAACCCTTCCAGGGTGTTGTCGTTGAGGTTGACATGGGTCTGCTTCAGGGTGTCCACATTGGACACATCCACGCAGAAACCGTGATTCTGGGAAGAGATGTCGATCTGGCCGGTGCGCAGGCATTTGACCGGATGATTGACCCCGTGGTGCCCGAACTTCAGCTTGAAGCTGGTTCCGCCCAGGGCCAGCCCCAGGAGCTGGTGGCCAAGACAGATCCCGGCGATGGGATACTCCTCGGCCAGCAGAGCGGTGGTGTGGATGCAATCGGGCACGGCCGCCGGGTCGCCCGGTCCGTTGCTCAAGAACACGGCATCCGGGTGAAGGGCCTTTATGTCCTGGGCGGTGGTGGAGGACGGGACCGCCAGGACCTGAAAGCCGTTGGCCCGGAGCAGGCGGAGGATATTCCACTTGGCCCCGTAGTCTATGACCACCACCCGCGGCCCTGTCTCGGGCCAGATGTCCGGTCCCGGGTCCATATCCAGGTAGTGCGGCCCTTGGCCGGTCCAGAGGTAGGGCCGGGGGGCGGTCACCTCGTGCACCAGGTTCAGGCCCTGCATGGGCGGCAGCTCCCTGGCCTTGGCCACGACGTCAGTCGGCTCCTCGCCCCGGGTGGAGACGTACCCGCGCATGGCCCCGTGAATGCGGATGTGTCTGGTCAGGGCCCGGGTATCGATGCCTTCCAGGCCCACGATCCCGTTGTCCCGGAGGTATTCGGGCAGGGACGCGGTGCTCCGGAAGTTGGAGGGCACCGGACAGCACTCCTTGACGATAAATCCGGCCACCTGCACCCGGCTGGACTCGATGTCCTCCGGATTCACCCCGTAGTTGCCCATATGCGGATAGGTCATGCATACCATCTGCCGGCGGTAGGAAGGGTCGGTCAAAATTTCCTGATACCCGCACATCCCGGTATTGAAAATGACCTCTCCGCCGGATTCTCCGGGTCCGGTGAAGGATCTGCCCTGAAACCACGTCCCGTCTTCCAAGCCTAATATTGCGCGCATTCACCCTGCTCCTTGCGTAAGATGGCTTCCACCCTGGCCACATCCTCCGGGCGGTCCACGCCATAGCATTGATGATCGGTCAGGACAACATGGATGGGGATGCCGGCCTCCAGCAGGCGGAGCTGCTCCAGTTTTTCCTTTTTTTCCAGTGGACTGGGTCCGAGCTGATGGAAACGGCGCAGGGTTGGAAGCCGGAAGGCGTACATCCCGATGTGCAGCAGGACGTCTTCCGGCTGGCCGTCCCGGGTATGGGGAATCGGGGCGCGGGAAAAATAGAGGGCCTGTCCAGTCCAGGCCCGGACGACCTTGACGAGATTGGGATCTTCAGCGTACTCAGGGCCCAATATGCGGGCGGCCGTGCTGACCTGGACCTCCGGCTGCAAAAACGGCTCCACCAGCCGGTCCACCAGATGCGGGTCCAGGCCGGGCTCGTCACCCTGAATATTGACCACGACCGTGTCCTGGTGCAAGTCCAGGCTGCAGGCCGCTTCCAGAATCCGGTCCGTACCGCTGGAGTGTTTAGGGCTGGTCATGATTGCAGGGATATCCAGGAGTTCTGCTTCCCGCGCAATGCGTTCATCGTCCGTGGCCAGGTAGACGGCCTGAATGGATGGACTGGCCTGGGCCCGGCGGGCAACATGCCAGAACATGGGCCGGCCCAGAATGGGGGTCAAGGGCTTGCCCGGAAAGCGGGTGGAGCCGTATCTGGCCGGGATGATGGCGATGCAGGGGAAGGGCAGAGGCATAAAGCGGCCTTGGCTGCGGTTTGGGTGACTGTTCGTCCTGTTCTGCCTTGTCGGACGGCAAGCAGGCCGGGTCCAAGGCACGAACGCAACCTGCACAGAGGATGGCAATGGACAGCACACGCATGGGGCAGAGACTGCAGCAGGAATTCGGCCTGGGCCGGGAGCAGATGGCCAGGATCAAGCAGCTGCAGCGGACCAGGGGCATCGGCCTGCTTCGAGCGGCCTTCGAGCTTGAATGCATCTCCCCCGAGGACTACGCACAGTTTGCGGCCGCTGAATACCGGCTGCCTGTGGTCCGGTCCAAGGAGCTGCACCTTCCGGAGGAGGTGATGCAGATCCTGCCTGTGAGCGTCTGCCGCAAGTATGAGTGTATCCCTTTTCAGCGCCGAGGACAATATTTGGATCTGGCCATTGCAGAGCCGGACAACATCCTGGCCCAGGACGACATCCGGTTCATGACCGGCCTGGAGATCGTCGCCCATGTGGCGGCTCCCAGCTGGATCAAACCGGTTCTGGACGGCCTGGACAGCGATGATCAGCAGCACCTCCGCGGGGTATCCGAATCCCTGGCTCAGTTCGCCGAGCCGGAGCCGGGCCAGGCTGCGGGCGGCAGCGATTCCCATGAGGCTTCCATCCTGGAGGAGGCCAACCAGGGGCCGGTGGTCAAGATGGTCAATGTTTTGATCATGGACGCCATACGCAAGAAGGCATCGGACATCCACATCGAATCCTATGAGGAGCTGTTCCGGGTCAGGTACCGCCTGGACGGAGTTTTGCGGGAGATCATGCGTCCTCCGGCCGGAATGCGGGCGGCTCTTATCTCCAGGATCAAGATCATGGCCAATCTGAATATTGCTGAAAAGCGCCTGCCCCAGGACGGGCGGATCAAGGTCCGGACCCCTGGGGGGAGCGAAGCCGAGTTCCGGGTCTCCATCCTGCCCACCCTGTTCGGCGAAAAAGTGGTCCTTCGCTACCTGGACACCTCGGCCCTGCAGGTGGACATGGCCAAACTTGGCCTTGAACCCCAGACTCTGCAGCTGCTGCAGAAGATCGTGCACAGCCCGCACGGGATTTTTCTGGTGACCGGTCCCACCGGAAGCGGCAAGACGACCACCCTGTACTCGGTTCTCAAGGAGCTGAATACCGAGGAAGTGAACATCGCCACCGTGGAAGATCCGGTAGAGCTCACCCTGAGCGGGGTGAACCAGGTCCAGGTCAAGGAGGACATCGGGCTGAGCTTTTCCGCTGCCCTGCGCTCCTTTTTGCGTCAGGATCCGGATATCATCCTGGTCGGGGAGATACGGGACCAGGAAACGGCTCAGATAGCGATCAAGGCCGCGTTGACCGGTCATCTGGTCCTGTCCACCCTGCACACCAACGATGCGCCGAGTACGATCAACAGGCTGGTGAACATGGAGGTGGAGGGATTCATGCTGGCTTCCGCCCTGCGCGGGATATTGGCCCAGCGCCTGGTCCGCACTCTGTGCCCGGAATGCAGGCAGCCCAGGGTGGTGCACGGCCCGGAGGCTGAACAGCTGGGTCTGTCCAATCAGGATCCGGCCCAGGTCTTTGATCCCGGCGGGTGCGCCCAGTGCCATCACAGCGGATACAAGGGTCGTACCGGGGTCTACGAGTGTCTGGAAGTGACTCCGGAGATGCAGCGGTTGATAGAACGTCAGGCATCCTTGCCCGAGATGCGCGGGCTGGCCTTGGAGCAAGGCATGCAGACCCTGCGCCAGAGCGCGGTGAACAAACTGATCCAGGGCCGCACCTCGGTACAGGAGGTGATGCGCCTAACCGTGGATGCATAGCATAAGGAGTGAGCATGCCCCTTTTTCTGTACAGGGCCATGAACCGATCCGGGCGGAAGGTCAAAGGCGACCTGGATGCTCCCAGCCTGGACATGGCCCACAACGCCCTGCAGCGCCGAGGATACTCCCGGATCAAGGTCAAACCGAAGCCCAAGGATCTGCTGGAAGGGACCTTTCTGGAGAAAAAGCCTTCATCCCGGGATATGGTGGTCTTTTCCCGGCAGTTTGCGACCATGATCAACTCCGGGGTGCCCATTCTGCAGTGCCTGCAGGTCATGTGCGAGCAGACGGAAAACAACAAGCTCAGGCGGACCCTGTACGAAGTGCGCAACGACGTGGAAGGCGGCAGCTCCTTGTCCGAGGCCTTAAGCAGGCACAAGGACGTCTTCGACGCCCTGTACACCAATATGGTGCACGCCGGAGAGACCGGGGGGGTCCTGGATCTGGTCCTGGACAGGCTTTCGGAATATATCGAGAAGGCGGCCAACCTGAAATCCAAGGTCAAAGGGGCCATGGTCTATCCGGCCGTGGTCACGGTGGTGGCCATCGCCGTGATCGCCATCATCCTTATCTTCGTCATTCCCACCTTTGAAAGCATGTTCGCGGATTTCGGAGGCGCCCTTCCGCTGCCGACCCGCATAGTCATTGATCTCAGCCGCTGGGTCAAAGGCAATATTTTGCTTATTCTCGGTGCGGCAGCGGCTGCGGCCATATCTCTGCGCCTGTTCTACTCCTGGGAAAAGGGGAAGACACTGATTGACCGCTGGATCCTGTTCCTCCCTGTGTTCGGGCCCCTGCTGCGCAAGGTGGCCGTGGCCAGGTTCAGCCGAACCCTGAGCACAATGGTTTCCAGCGGGGTGCCCATATTGCATGCCCTGGACATCGTGGCCAGAACATCCGGAAACAAGACCGTGGAGCAGGGGGTGCACAGGGCCATGCGCTCCATATCCGAGGGGCAGACCCTGGCTGAGCCGTTGGACGCAACCGGGGTCTTCCCCCCCATGGTCATCCACATGATATCCATCGGGGAGACAACCGGGGCTCTGGATTCAATGCTGGCCAAGATTGCCGACTTCTATGACGACGAAGTGGATGTGGCCGTGGCTACCTTGACTTCTCTGATTGAACCCATCATGATCGTTTTTTTGGGGATTGTGGTCGGGGGATTGGTCATCAGCATGTATCTGCCCATATTCAAGATTGCCGGGACAGTGGCCGGCTGATGCCGATGGTAATGATTGGAGGTCAGTGTTGCTGTATGCCGACCATTATTGGTTGAAATGAAGACATGTTATCAGGGAACAGTTATCTGATCCGGACATTCTTTGCCGATAACTGTTCCCTGATAACCGATTACTTACTTTGTATGCAAGGAGTTTGGTTATGAGCAGGGATGGTCTGGTAGTAGCTGTAGCCGGTGCGACGGGGGCCGTCGGCCGGGAGATGCTGAAAATCCTGCAGGAGCGTCAGTTTCCGGCCCGGGAAGTCCGGGCTCTGGCTTCGTCCAGATCGGCTGGAGCCAGGGTGCCTTTCGGGGATGATGAGCTGATGGTGCAGGAGCTGACCGAGGACTCCTTTGCCGATGTGGACCTGGCCCTGTTTTCAGCCGGAGGGGATACCTCCAAGACCTTCGCCCCCATTGCGGCTGAAGCGGGCTGCGTGGTGGTGGACAACTCCAGCGCCTGGCGCATGGATCCGGAGGTGCCCCTGGTTGTTCCGGAAGTCAATCCCCAGGCCCTGAAGGAGCACAAGAATATCATCGCCAATCCGAACTGCTCCACCATTCAGATGGTGGTGGTTCTCAAGCCCATCCACGATACTGTGGGCATCACCCGGGTGGTTGTCTCCACCTATCAGGCGGTCTCCGGCAGCGGACAAAAGGCCGTTGAGGAGCTGCAGAACCAGGTCCGGGCCCTGTTCAACATGCAGGATCCGGCCTGCGAGGTCTATCCGCACCAGATCGCGTTCAACTGCCTGCCGCACATCGACGCCTTCTTGGACAATGAGTACACCAAGGAGGAAATGAAGATGATCAATGAAACGGCTAAGATCTTGGGGGATGAGCGGGTCAGGGTGACTGCAACCACGGTCCGGGTTCCCGTCTTTTACGGACACAGCGAGTCGGTGAACATTGAGACCGCCAAGAAGCTGAGCTCCAAAGAGGCCCGGGGGCTTTTGAGCCAGGCTCCGGGAATCCGGGTCCTGGACAACCCCAGAGAGAACATCTACCCCTTGCCGGTGGACGCGGCCGGGACGGATGAGACCTTTGTGGGCCGAATCCGGGAGGACCCCACTGTGGCCAATGGACTGAACCTGTGGATTGTGGCCGACAATATCCGCAAGGGGGCGGCCCTGAACACAGTGCAGATCGGCGAGGAGCTGATCCGCCAGGATCTTCTGGCCCGGTAGTCGGGCCAGCGTCTTGAGCCAACCGCACAACACACATAGGATATGAGAGTGCCGGAACTGGTCAGCACAGAAGACTACATCCAGCGTCTGCTCACCACTTCGAGGCCCGGGCTGGAAGATATCCTGGCCTTTTACGATCACCGGGTCGGCGTCCTGGCCCCGGATCCCCGGCTGATGCTCATCCCTTTGGATGATCATCTGGTTCATCGCGGGGACGGGGTCTTTGAGACCCTGAAGTTCGAACATGGACGCATGTATCAGCTGGACGCCCATCTGCAGCGGATGCAGGGCTCCAGCCGCTCCATCTATGTCCAGCCCCCCTGCTCCTGGAAGCGGGTCCGGGAGTTGACTCTGGAGGTGGCCGCGTCCGCGGGAACCGCCTCCGGCCTGGTCAGCCTGTTCATCGGCCGCGGACCCGGTGGGCTGGGGATAGATTTCCGGGAGTGCCTGGAGCCGAGCCTGTATATCGTGGTCCGCAGACTGAATCCCAAGCCGAAGCAGTTCTGGGAGCAGGGGGCCACTGCCGTCAGGGTGACCACCCCGGCCAAACAGGGGTATCTTTCCCAGATCAAGAGCGTGGACTATCTGCCCAATGTCCTCATGAAGCGTGAAGCCGTGCTCCAGGGGGCTGATTTCCCCTTGTGCTTCGACCAGCACGGCTATCTGGCCGAGGGAGCCACGGAAAACGTCTGTCTGGTCTCCCGCTCCGGGGACATCGTGGTTCCCGAGTTTCGACAGGCCCTGCGGGGCACGACCCTGATGCGGGCCCTTGAGCTGACAGAGGACACAATGCCCGTCGTCTTCCGGCCGGTCCACGAGCAGGATATCCTGGACGCCCGGGAAGTGATCGTCCTGGGGACCAGCTTTGATGCCGCGAGCATAGTTCGCTACAATGGCCAGCCCATTCACGATGTCCGGCCAGGGCCGGTGGCCGAAAGAATGCGCCAGACCCTGCAGAAGGACCTGCTGGAGAACGGATGCCCCCTGGCGGCCGGCAAACAGACATGTCTTTCATGATCATGTGCTTTTGGTCTGGATTTTCCCTGCCCTAGAGCTGCGCCTACCCCGGATCACCACTACAAGCGCGATGGGACTGAGACGACCTTTTTTAGAGCGTGAGGCCCGGACCGGGGACGGGGGGCGGGTTGGAATGCGCAAGCTGCGCTGGGTCGTGTTGATCCTGGCGGTGCAGGCCTTTCTTTTCGCCTCAGTTGGCGGATATTTGGTTTATCATTCCCTGCGCCAGGCCGCGTTCCGGGAGGCGGAGCGGCAGTGCGTGACCAATGTGGAAATGGTCAAGCGTTCCCTGGATTCCATGCTCTCGGAGTATCGCAAGCCGGTCCAGGCCTTGGCCCAAATGGAAGAGCTTCGAAGCGCGCTGGTCGGCGGGGACAGAGCCTCCCTGCAGGCGGCCAACGCAATCCTGGATACATTTCAGACCTCCATGCAGGCCGATGTCTGTTACCTGTTGGATGCAACTGGGACAACCATTGCCTCCAGCAACCGCTTTGCTCCCAACAGCTTTGTGGGTCAGGACTTTGGCTTCCGGCCCTATTTCCAAAAGGCAATAGCCGGGAACTCCACATCCTATATGGCCTTGGGGGTAATCTCTGAGGAGCGGGGGGTGTACTACAGCGCCCCTGTCCTGGGCCAAGATGGAGACATCCCGGTGGGCGCAGCGGTGATTAAGATATCCATTGAGCCCATTGAATCCAGGCTGCTCACCGGGTCCAATCAGTACTTTCTGGTCCATTCCCCCCAGGGCATCGTATTTATCACCAATTATGACCCCTGGCTGTTTACCTCCCTGAGCCATCTCGGTGCTGAAACCAGGCAGCGGCTGACCCAGAGCAAGCAGTTCGGGACCGGTCCATGGCAATGGTCCGGACTGGAGATTCAGGATGCAAACGCAGTCGGCCCACAAGGGACTTCTTACCTGGTCTACAGGCGATCTCTGCGTGATTTTCCAGGCTGGGGACTGGTGTATCTCCATAATCAGCAGGCTGTGGCCCATACGGTCCAGGATTCCGTGATCCGGGTCGCCGGGCCCTTTGTGTTCGGGATATGCCTGATCATCGGTGTCTCGATCTTCCTCCTGTATCGAACCGCCAGCAAGGAGATTCTGCATCGCAACCAGCTGGAGGAGGAACTGCGGGAGAGCGAGAGCAAATACCGCTCCATATATCACCAGACGCCGGCCATGCTGCACTCCATTGACGACCAGTACCGCCTGGTCAGTGTCAGCGACTACTGGCTGGAGGTGACCGGCTACACGCGGCAGGAGGTCATCGGACGCAGGCTGACCGACTTTTTTACCCCGGAGTCCAAGCAGCTGGCGGAAGAGATTATCCTTCCCCGCTTCTTTCAGCGCGGGGTGAGCAAGGAAGTCCCGTACAGGTTCGTGAAAAAGAACGGGCAGGTGATGGATATTCTCCTGTCCTGTCTGGGGATACGGGACGATCAGGGGAATATTCAGCGGACCCTGGCCATATCCGTGGATGTTACGGCCAGAAACCGGGCCCAGGAGGAGCTCAAGCGGGCCAAAGAAAAGCTGAGCGCATATTCCCGCAACCTGGAAAAGCTGGTCCACCAGCGGTCCCAGGAGATGTCCGGGATTTTAAAGTATACCCCTGCGGTCATTTATATCAAGAACCGGAAGGGCGAGTATCAGCTGATCAACGACCGGTTCGAGAAGCTTTTTCATGTCACCAAGGCGGATATTGTGGGCCGGAAGGATGAGGACCGACTGCCCGCTGCTGTGGCCAGCCAGCTGCGCTCCAACGATCTGCAGGTCCTGAAGACCGAGTCCGAGTGTCAGTTCACGGAATGGGTGCGCCAGGCAGACGGCCTGCACACCTACCTTTCGGTCAAGTTTCCCATTTACGGGGAAGACCGGTCCGTGGTCGGGGTCTGCGGCATATCCACAGATATTACCGAGCTGCAGAAAACCCAGGACAAGCTGCGGCGGTTGTCGGCCAGTGTGATTGAAAACCAGGAAAAGGAACGGGCCGCCTTGTCCAGGGAGCTGCACGACGAGCTGGGACAGATGCTCACCGCCTTGCGTATGGATTCGGTATGGCTGGAAAAGCGTCTTCCGGGCACGGACCAGAAGGCGGCCGAACGGGCGGGGATCATGCGCCAGCTGGTGGACAAGACCATTGATGACGTCCGGAATATGGCCTATCAGCTTCGGCCGGGGGTCCTGGACGATCTGGGGCTCCGGGACGCTTTGGAGTCCCTGGTTCAGGATTTCAGGAATCGGAGCACATGGCAGTGCACCTTCCAGGCCGACCAGATTCCGGAGCTGGATGGGCCGACCGCTACGGCGGTGTACAGGATCGTGCAGGAGGCCCTGACCAATGCCCTGCGTCACTCCCGGGCCGGGGAGGTTGCTGTTTCCGTGTCTGCTGAGGGACAAAGCGTTCTGGTGGTTCAGGTGGCGGACGACGGAGTGGGATTTGATCTTGGCCAGGACGACAACGGGCAGGGATTCGGGCTGACCGGGATGCAGGAGCGGGCGAATCTGGTGGGGGGATCGATTGCCTTTTCCTCCGTCCGGGGAGAGGGGACCAGGGTGGTCTGCCGGGTGCCCCTGGACGGGGAGGTGCAGCCCGGATCGGATCCCGGGTCGATGACGGATGGGGAAATGACCGGAGCATGAAAAATTGCCCGGGACGGGATGCAGATAGAGGGGAAGCTGGAGATGGAGATGACCGCCAAAACCATTCGTATTCTGCTGGCTGACGACCACAGCATCGTCTTGGACGGCTTAAAGCGCATCCTGGAGGAGCACAGGGATCTGGAGGTGGTGGCCGAGGCCCACAACGGAGAGCAGGCCGTGCGCATGGCCCTGGACAAAAAGCCGGACGTGGCGGTGATCGACATATCCATGCCCGGCGTTGACGGGTTGGAGGTCTTGTCCCGGCTCAGGGCCCAGGCGGGGGAGATCCCGGTGATCATGCTGACCATGTATGAAGAGAAGCAGTACATGTTCCGGGCCCTGGAGACCGGGGCCATGGGCTATATCACCAAACGGTCCGCCCCGGATCAGCTGGTGCATGCCGTGCGTCGCGTGGTGGGCGGGAAGCGGTATGTGCCGGAAGAAATGGCCGAGGTCATGGCCGGCCGGCTGGCCAGCAAAAGCGAGAGCGGGTCTCTGCTCGACTCGCTGACCACCCGGGAGCTGCAAGTGCTGCGAGGACTGGCCCTGGGCTCGACCAACAAGGAGATCGCCGAATCTTACGATATCAGCGTGAAGACAGTTGATACCTATCGGCTGCGGCTGCTGAAGAAGCTCAGTCTGCGGAATAACGCGGATCTTTCCAGATTCGCCATGCAGCACAACCTGTTGTGAGGTCAAGGCGGGGCAGCAGAAGGATCCGGCTGTGCCGGGGTGTTCGGGCAGCAGAGGCCGGAGATCAGAAAAATTCTGACCAGGAGTTCAGATTTCTTCCGATGTTCACGCCGGTCGGTATGGGGTAGTGAGTGCAAAATGTGCATGAACTGACAGCATAGGTCCAAACTGGGACAGGGAGAAGCCATGAGTGCTGAAAACGCGCGGGCCGAGTTGAGAAAGCGCCGCCGGGAAGCGGAAAAGGGTGGCGGACAGGAACAGATCGACAAGCAGCATGAAAAGGGAAAGTACACCGCCCGCGAGCGGTTGAACAAGCTTTTTGATCCGGGGACGTTCCAAGAAATAGATATCTTTGTCACTCATCGAAGTCCTGAAAAAGGCATGGCCGGTGCAGAAACTCCGGGAGACGGGGTGGTCACCGGCTACGGGAGCATAGAAGGCCGGCTGGTCTATGCCTTTGCCCAGGATTTTACGGTCATGGGAGGATCTCTGGGCGAGATGCATGCCTCCAAGATCTGCAGGGTTCAGGACATGGCCATGCAGATGGGTGCCCCCATTATCGGGATCAACGATTCCGGAGGGGCCAGGATTCAGGAAGGGGTGGCCGCGCTGAGCGGATATGGGAACATTTTCTACCGCAACACCAGGGCCTCAGGAGTCATTCCCCAGATCTCGATCATAATGGGGCCTTGCGCCGGCGGGGCAGTCTACTCCCCGGCCCTGACAGACTTTGTGTTCATGGTGGAGAAGACCAGCAAGATGTTCATAACCGGCCCGCAGGTGATCAAGGCGGTGACCGGTGAAGAGGTCAGCGCTGAAGAGCTCGGCGGGGCCAAGACCCAGAACGAGGTCAGCGGTGTGGCCCACTTTCTGGCTCACAACGAGGAGGAGTGCTTCCAGCAGGTCCGGTCCCTCCTTTCCTATCTCCCGGCCAACAATGTGGACGATCCCCCGGAGGTGGAGCTTGCAGACGATCCGGACCGGATATGCCCCGGGCTGGACCAGATCATGCCCGATCATCCCAACAAGGCCTATGACATGGAGGAGCTGGTCTCGGATATTGTGGACCAGGGCAGCCTGTTTCAGGTCCAGGCCAGGTATGCGCCCAATATCCTGACCATGTTCGCCAGGCTCGGGGGCAGAAGCGTGGGCATAATTGCCAACCAGCCCAACTCATTGGCCGGCTGTCTGGATATCAACGCCTCGGACAAGGGTGCCAGGTTTATCCGGTTCTGCGATGCGTTCAACATACCCATCCTGACGGTCATGGACATCCCCGGATTCCTCCCGGGAACCAACCAGGAGTTCGGAGGCATTATCCGTCACGGGGCCAAGATGCTTTATGCCTACTCCGAGGCCACGGTCCCCAAGGTGACCCTGGTGGTCCGCAAGGGCTACGGCGGGGGATACATCGCCATGTGCAGCAAAGAGCTGGGCGCGGATCTCGTGTTCGCCTGGCCTACGGCCGAAATTGCGGTCATGGGTCCGGAAGGAGCGGCCAATATCATTTACGCCAAGGAAATCAAGGCGGCCGAGGATCCGGAAAAGGTCCGGCAGACCAAGATAGCCGAATACAGGCAGGAGTTTGCCAATCCCTATCGAGCGGGAAGCTTCGGTTATGTCCAGGATGTCATAGAGCCGTCCCTGTCCCGGCAGGTGCTGATTTCCGGGTTTGAGATGCTGGCCACCAAGCAGGACCAGGGTCCAGCCAAAAAGCATGGGAACATTCCTCTCTAACCCGCATGCCTGCTGGTTTGATGTGCCTGCAAACAGGCAGGTTTGCAGGCACAGAAGACAGAGCACAGAAGACAGAGGACAGAAGACAGAGGACAGAGGACAGAGGCCAGAAGATAGATAAGGACCTGACACAAAATAACGATATCAGAAAAGGGGCAGCCCCTGAGGGCAGGGGCGCCCTACGGGTGCCGTCATTAGAAGACTGGGGTAAAACTTTGGGAATCCGGCAACCGTAGGCCCCCCTCACCGAGCGGGAGGCCATTTATGATGAAGCGACGGTTATTCTGTGACAATCCCTAAGGGATGAACGAAGAATCAATGGGTTAGAGACTCTAATTTGGCTGCTCATTGACACCAATCGCCTTTTTGCAGTTCCGTCTGGTTTGAGAATCCGCTGGAAAGCGGGTATGGGCAGTCGCGGTTTCCTCCGGGATTGGGTTAGGCTTTTTCATAGAAAACATGGTGTTGCAACCAGGAGAAGAGGCGTGGAAAGATTTTTGGTCGGCACCCAAGTCACTCTCTTGGGCATGGTGACGGTTATCGGGATTTTGCTTCTGCTGTACCTGGCCATGGTCATTCTGCGGCATCTGGCAGGTCCAAAAAAGGAAGAAGCGTCGGGAGAACCTGAACCAGATACGGGTGAGACCTCTCCGGAGGAAGTTCCGGCCCAGGGAAGCGGCAAACAGCATGACCCCAAGGTCATAGCGGCGATAACAGCCGCCGTTCTGGCCACCTGCGATGCGGATGCCCGCAGGCCGAGGGCGTTTCAGCTGTCCCGGCCTGCGCGGCAGTGGAAGACTTTGGGCCGGGCGAAGGCCGTGGCCGGCATGAACCGATAATCACGGGGCTGTCGGATGGATGGCGGTCACGCCCCCTTCGAGCATGAAGCGCAGGAGATACAGGCCCCGATGAACGGACGGATAACAGCCCTGCATGTCCATGTCGGAAAGTCGGTGCGCGAAGGAGAGATCATGATAAGCATTGAGGCGATGAAGATGGAGACCCATCTGCATGCTCCCCGGCCGGGAGTGGTGATTGAAGTTCGAACCACTGAGGATTCATTTGTCCATTCCGGAGAGGTGCTCGCAGTCATCGATTGATTCTGCAGCCGGATGGATTGAGGCCAGGACCTTGGTTTGTAACCGTGTGCGTATGCACCTACCAACGAGATTGTGATGCTGGAAAAAACTCTTCTTTTTCTCAATTCCATGGGCATTTTGCATATGACCTTCGGCCATCTGGTCATGGTCTGTATTGCCCTGACTCTATTGTATCTGGGTATTGCCAAGAAGTACGAGCCGCTGCTTCTGGTCCCCATCGGGTTCGGCATGCTGCTCATCAATCTGCCCTTGACCGGGCTGATGGAACCTCCGGTCCTGGAAATCGGCCAGCACAGCATCCATACGGACAAGATCGGGGGGTTGCTGTACTACCTGTTCCAAGGGGATGAACTGGGGATCTTTCCCCCGCTCATCTTCATGGGCGTGGGCACAATGACCGATTTCGGACCGTTGCTCGCCGACCCGCGGAGCATCCTTCTGGGGGCGGCAGCCCAGTTCGGTATCTTTACCACATTCTTCGGGGCCATCTTTTTGGGCTACACCTTTCCGGAGGCGGCCAGCATCGGGATAATCGGGGGAGCGGACGGACCGACCACGATATATCTGACCTCCATGCTGGCTCCGCACATGCTGGCGGCCACGGCTGTAGCCGCATACTCCTATATGGCCCTGGTGCCCATCATTCAGCCCCCGATCATGAAGCTTCTGACCACCAAGCAGGAGCGGCAGATCGTCATGGAGCAGATGCGCGAGGTCTCCAGGCGGGAGCGGATCATCTTCCCAATAATGTCCACAATTGTGGTCCTTCTGCTCTTGCCGGCCGCAGCCCCCCTTGTGAGCATGCTCATGCTGGGCAATCTGTTCCGGGAATGCGGCGTGACCGGCCGTTTGGCCGATACCTCCCAGAACGCACTGATCAATATCGTGACCATCTTTCTGGGGATTACCGTCGGGGCCTCCGCTTCAGCTGAGGCTTTTTTGAACTTCAAGACCCTGGGGATCATGATCCTGGGCATTTTGGCCTTTGCCGTGGGCACCGGGAGCGGGGTCCTGCTGGCCAAGCTGATGAATGCCCTGTCCAAACGCAAGATCAATCCCCTGATAGGTTCGGCCGGGGTCTCGGCTGTGCCCATGGCCGCCCGGGTTTCCCAGGTGGTGGGGGCCAAGGAACGGCCGGACAACTTCCTGCTCATGCATGCCATGGGCCCCAACGTGGCCGGAGTCATAGGCTCTGCTGTGGCCGCTGGGATCATGCTTTCGGTCTTCGGCTCATAACCCGAAATGCTGGTTATCCCATGATGCCGAGAGCTGTGGCCGCTCGCGGGCCAGGGGATTTTTGTGCTCAGGTGAGGGGCTGAATGGTTACCAACGGGCAATATAAAGAAGGTGGTGAAGGTATGCCGGGAAATTTCATGCAGCGATTGGACTGGGCGATCAACGCCTTTAGTACCACGGTCATGACTGTCTGCATGACCGTGGCCACTGTAACGGCGTTCATGAACGTGGTTTTGCGTTACCTCTTCGGAATGTCGGTTCCCTGGGCTGCGGTGCTCACCGCGTACCTGTTTATCTGGTCCGCCCTGTTTGGAGCGGCCTACGGGTTCAAGATCGGCATGCACATCGGGGTGACCGTGGTCATTCAGAACCTACCGGCCAAGCTGGCCAAATGGATGCTGACCATCAATCTGATCATCATGATCGTCTTCTTGTCTGTCCTCACCTGGTGGGGAATGCAGTTTATTCATTTCAGCATCAATCTGCAGCAGATCGATATCGACTTGCGCATACCGTTTTGGACCATCTATCTCTGCGTGCCCATATCAATGGCCATAGCCGTGTATCAGCTGTTGCGCAAGCTGTATATTGTATTGACCATTCCAACCAGTGACTTCACCTACGATGCCGTGATGAAGGAGGCTGCCTGATGACAGCCATAACCCTGTTCGGACTCTTGTTCTTGTTGTTGGTGGCCGGGGTGCCGATCGCCGTGGCCCTGGGTCTGTCCACATCGGTGGCCATTCTTCTGTTCACCCATGAACCAACCCTGCTCATAGCCCAGAAGCTCTTCATCTCCCTGGACAAGTTTGCTCTGATGGCCATCCCATTGTTTGTGCTGATGGGCAACTTCCTCTCTCAGGGCGGGGCAGCGCAGCGCATCATCCGTTTCGCCCGGGCCCTGGTCGGGCATCTGCCCGGCGGGCTGCCCATGTCTGCTATTTTCGCCTGCGTCATATTCGCCGCGGTAAGCGGGTCTTCTCCGGCGACAGTGGCAGCAATCGGCTCGATCATGATGGGGGCGATAAAGGAGGACGGCTACAGCTCGGCGTTTTCCGTGGGCTCCATCGTCTCCTCCGGCTCCTTGGGCATCATCATGCCGCCGTCCATCATCCTCATCGTCTACGGGGTAACCGTGGACCAGTCCATCGGCAAGCTGTTCATGGCCGGGGTCATCCCCGCCTTCTTCCTGGGCGGCCTGCTCATGCTGGTGACCTATATCGCGGCCAGGCGGGGCGGGCACAAGCGACAGCCCATGGCTTCATGGAAGGAGATCTGGGATTCTTTCAAAGACGCCTCCTGGGGGCTTTTCGTCATTGTCATCGTTATCGGCGGCATATACGGCGGGATTTTTACCCCCACGGAAGCAGCGGCTGTTTCGGCTGTCTACGCCTTTTTCGCCGTTAAGTTCATCTACCGCGATCTGTCCTGGTCCCAGATACCGGAAGTAATCAAAACCTCGGCGGCGACGGCGGCCATGATCATGTTCATTATCGCCAACGCCATGATCTTCGCCCATCTGCTGACCACTGAGCAGATGCCCCAGGACCTGGCGAACTGGATCATCAGCCTCAACCTCAACGTGTACATGTTCCTCATTCTGCTCAATCTGCTTCTGCTTCTGGCCGGAAACTTCATGGAGCCCTCCAGCCTGATCATGATCCTGGCTCCATTGATCTTTCCCATTGCTGTCCAGCTGGGGGTGGATCCCATTCATCTGGGAGTGATCATTACCGTGAACATGGAAATCGGGATGCTCACCCCGCCGGTGGGCCTGAACCTCTTTGTGGCCAGCGGGATATCCGGACTGACCCTACAGGAGACCATCCGGGCCTCAATGCCCTGGTTCTTCGCCCTGCTGGCCGGATTGGCGATCATTACATATATTCCTCAGATATCGCTTTTTATTCCGAATATGATCTATGGTGGATAAGACGGTTGCTTCAAATGATGTCTTTGGCTAGTATGCAAAAGTAAATCATTAGACGGAAAATGGCGTGTCTCGTATGTTCATAAAGTTGACACAACACCAACGAGGAGGTCAGTATGGGACGCAAAGTAGCATTGTGTGCTTTGTTGGCGGTATTTTGCATTGCCGGTACAGGCTGGGCACAGACCTACACCATCAAGTTTTCCCATGTGGTGGCTGAGGACACCCCCAAAGGGCAGGGTGCAAAGTATTTCAAAAAGATTGTCGAGGAAAGGACAGACGGCAAGGTTGAGGTCCAGGTCTACCCCAATGCCGCCTTGTACAATGACCGGGAAGCCATCGAGGCCCTGAAGATGAACGCCATTCAAATGGCGGCCCCCAGTTTCTCCAAGTTCACTGGTTTTGTCCCTGAGCTGCAGATCTTTGATCTTCCCTTTCTGTTCAACGGCAGGGAGCATCTGTACAAGTTCATGGAAAGCGATGTGGGCCAGGAGCTTTTGGAGCTGGTCAAGGCCCGCGGTCTGGTCGGATTGGATTACTGGGACAACGGTTTCAAGCAGTTGACCCTGGACAGCCATCCCCTGATCATGCCCGAGGATGCCAAGGGGCAGAAATTTCGGATCATGTCCTCCAAGGTGCTCGAGGAGCAGTTCAAGGCAGTCGGGGCCAGCCCGCAGGTATTGCCCTTCTCCGAAGTGTACAGCGCTTTGCAGCAGGGGGTTGTTGACGGCCAGGAAAATACCCTGTCCAACACCTATACCAAGAAGTTCCACGAAGTGCAGAACTATATGACCCTGAGCAATCATGGCTATCTGGGGTACATGCTGGTCACCAACCAGATCTTCTGGAACAAGCTGCCCGAAGACCTGAAGGCAACCCTGCAGAAGTGCGTTCAGGATGCCACTGAGTACACCAATGAAAAGGCCGCGGCCATGAACATGGAATACCTGGAAAAGATCAAGGCCTCCGGAAGCGTTGAGGTCCATGAAATGACCCAGGAAGAACGCAAGGCATGGAAAGAAAAGATGATGGAGATCTATCCGGAGTTCTATGATGTGATCGGCGAGCAGCGCATCCAGACGGCCCTGGATCTGGCTGAATAAGACGATCCACACCCTATGTATGGGACTGCTTGAAAGCCCCCGGCGAACCCCGCCGGGGGCTTTCCTGTTGGGGCCCGGGTACGGCCTTGGGTCTTGGCAGTTGATTGGTTGTCTGCCCAGGCCATGACGGCAGAGGAATGCGCCTTGTCCAACGTGTGCCAGCTTGGCTTGCCGGATACCGGATTTGTTGGTACGAGTTCGGGCAATGGTCCTTTCTTACCACCCCTATTTTTACGGGCACAGATTCCGGCTGTGTGCGTCCCGGGAGCTGGACGACACGGACCGTAGGCTCATGACCCGGGCCTGGGCAGTGCTCTTGCCTCCGGGGCGGATGCCAGGGCTGCATGGCTTGGCGGTTACGACCTGCGGGCGGGTTTTCCCCAACTATGCCTGCCGCTACGCGTATCCGGGCAAAATTGGAGATATCCATCTGTTCCAGGAGTTGGACCTGCCCCATCCCGGCTCGGCGTGTTTTGCGTCCCTGGCCGAGTGCCCGGATCAGTACTGGCAAACGATTGATTACCCGGTGATCGTCAAGCATTCCGCAGGAGGAGAGGGCCGGCTGGTCTATGTTGTGCACAGTCCGGATCAGGTCAGCAGCATACTCTCGGTCTTTGAAGGCATGGAAAGCAGCGGGATCTCCGGGTTTGTGGTCCAGGACCTGGTGCCCACCGACCAGCGCACACTGCGGGTGGTGGTTATGCACACCCGGCTGTACAGCTACTGGCGGGTACAGGGGGACAAGGACAAGGTGGTTCATAACCTGGCCCAGGGGGGACGGGTGGATCACACTTCTGACCCGAAACTCAAGGCCCGGGGGGAGGAGCTGGTCCGTGAACTCTGCGCGGGGACCGGGATCAACCTTGCCGGTGTGGACGTCCTCTTCTCCCGGAGCCCCGGGAAAAGACCACAGCCTCTGCTTCTGGAGATCAATTACTTTTTTGCCGTGCATGGACTGGGCGGGTTGGAGGCCTATCATCACAAGCTGAAGAAGTCGGTCCGGGACTGGCTGCTGGAGCACGACATCCCGCTTCCTCCCAGGGACTTTGGGAGCTAAGGCCAATTTGCAATCCAGGGTACCCTTTTTTGGTTCTTCGACCTAGCCTGTGGATTTTTGGAGTTTGCCATCTCTTCTGTGTGCCCACTTTCGGCCCGGTATTTTCTAAGCCCCGCCAAAGGGGGGATCCCTGCCCCCTCCAGGCACTCACATGATGGACATTGCCTTCAGATGGACTGAGCATATCATGCATGTGAGTGCCTGGTTTCCCCCTTTTGGCGGAACCAAGAAAATGTGCGGGCCTGCCGCTCACGGCACACAGAAGAGACGGCAAACTCTTATGTATGCAATTCCACTTTCTGTGTCGAAGAGCCCCTTCTTTCTTGGGGAGGCAAAGAACTGGATCCTGGATCAGGTCCGGGATGACGGCAAGAGGGCTGAACGTAAACAATCAAAGTTAGGTTGTAGTGATCAGAACTGCACCCAGTATTTTCCAAAAAAGGATGTGAACCATGCGTTATCGAGGTTTCGGCCAGACCGGAGAGCGGGTCTCAGCTCTCGGATTCGGATGCATGCGTCTGCCCGTGGTCAACGGACAGGAGGATCGAATCGACGAGAACCAGGCCACCCGCATGCTCAGGCGGGCCGTTGATCTGGGCGTGAACTATGTGGATACGGCCTATCCTTATCACCGGGGTCAGAGCGAGCCGTTTGTGGGCCGGGCCCTTCAGGATGGATACCGGGAACGTGTGTTTCTGGCCACCAAGCTCCCTTCATGGCTGATCCAGGAGCCCGGAGATTGCGAGCGCTATCTGCAGGAGCAGCTCGAGCGGTTGCAGACGGACCGGATCGACTGCTACCTGCTGCACAACATCAAAAAAGAGTGGTGGGAGCGGCTGTTGGACTGTGGAGTGCTGGAGTTCCTGGACCGGGCTGTGCAGCAGGGGCAGATCAGATATGCCGGGTTTTCCTTCCACGACGAATACGATCATTTTGTCCGGGTGGTAGATGCATATGACTGGGACTTTTGCCAGATCCAGTACAACTTTATGGATCAGGAGGTCCAGGCCGGCAAAGCCGGCCTGGAGTATGCCGGGGAGAAAAAGCTCGGTGTGGTGATTATGGAGCCTCTGCGGGGCGGAAGCCTGGCCGGAGAACTGCCGGAGGATATTCAGGCTGCATGGGAACAGAGCGGAATCCAGCGTTCAGCAGCGGAGTGGGCCTTGCGCTGGGTCTGGGATCATCCGCAGGTCTCTGTGCTGTTAAGCGGGATGAGCAGCCTGGAGCAGGTGGAGGAGAACTGCCGGACGGCGAATGACGCCCGCCCTCATTCCCTGAGTCGGGATGAGCTGGAGACCGTGGACCGGGTCCGTCAGATGTACCAGGAACGAATGCACGTGGACTGCACCGGCTGCGGCTACTGCCTGCCATGTCCCAATGGGGTGAACATCCCGCGCATCTTTTCCATCTACAATGCCCGCTCTATGTTCCAGGACACGCGTTGGAGCCATTTGATGTACACCATGTCCACCAACGATGCCGAACGGGCGGACAACTGCATCCAGTGCGGGGAATGCGAAGAGAAGTGTCCTCAGGACATCCCCATTGCCGCCAAGCTGGCTGAGGCGCACCAGGTTCTGAGCGAGCCGCTGGAGTAGCCCCAGCGTTCATGGCTCTTGGTCACAAGAAGTGGAGTTTTCTTATACTTACAAACCCACATGCCTGCCAAGGCTTAGGCACGCTAACGGAGCGTACAAACGATTTCGATACCGATTGAAAGTGGTTACCCATTGTTGTGCTTTCCTTTCTTCGGGTTCGTAATCGCTATCGGGATCGGGATCGATATCCATAAACTGAGGGTTCCTGCTGCACCGAATGACATATTGTTTCGATTTCGATGGCGATCCCGATTTCGATTTGGATTCTCACAACTATTAACTAATAACAGTTTTTTATGCTAAAAAGGTAGCTGTCTATTCTGTGCACTGAGGACCAAGGGCCCGCTTGCGTTCAGGCAGGTCTATGCGTTGGCCGTCGCAGGCGGCGAGGGTCTGCGGGTGATGCCGGCCGGCCTGTTCGGCAAAGGGGCCCAAGGATCGGTAGCGCTGGGAGTAGTGAGCCAGGACCAGGTGCCGAACACCAGACCGGGCTGCCAGCTCTCCGGCCTGGGCAGCGGTCATATGCCTGTAGGTGGCCGCCTGCTGAAATTCCGTGTCCAGGTACGTGGACTCGCACACCACCAGATCAGCTCCTTGGGCCAGGGTCCCGGCGTTTGCACATGGTCGGGTATCCATGACCAAGGCGAACTTTTGACCCGGCTTGAGCACGCTGACGTCTTCCAGGAATACCCGTCCGCGCAGGGAGTCAACAAAGCCCTGCTGTTTGAGAAGCCCCAGCGCGGAACCGGTCACATCCTGAGGGATTTTGTTTGGGAGCAGGGTCCTGGAGTCCGGCTCCTGCAGCCTGTACCCCCAGGTATCGACCCCGTGCTCCAGAGGCAGGGCACTGATCTCGAATCCGGGGCGGGAGATGATGGTCCCGGATTGGCTGACCGGGTACTCGTGGACGGTTATCCTGTTGTGGAATATGGCCGCTTTTAACAGGCGATGCAAAAAGTGCCGGCCGGAGGCCGGGTAGACCAAGGCTACCGGGTGCTGAACCCTTTCCAGGGACAGGCGCTGGATGACGCCGGGCAGGCCAAGGCAGTGATCGCCGTGAAAGTGGGTGAGGCATATGACGCTGATATCCCGGGCCTTGACCCCGTACAGGGTCATTTGCCGCTGAGTGCCCTCGCCGGGATCAAAGAGCAGACCCTCCTTGTCCCAACGCAGGAAAAAACCAACATGATTTCTAAGTGAAGTGGGGACCTGACTGGATGTCCCCAGCACTGTGAGCTGTCGTTCGGCCATGCCGGATTCTGGCCCATGTCCTTTCCCCTGTCCAGTCCAGCCCGAAAATATGGTGCAGGCTGCGGCTCAGGGCGGCTGAGATAGCCGCAGTTTGGCCCGCTTGCATCCTTCATCGGATCAGCCTGCCAACACCAAACAGGTTCTTCGACGTAGCCTGTGGATTTTTGGAGTTTGCCATCTCTTCTGTGTGCCCACTTTCGGCCCGGTATTTTCTAAGCCCCGCCAAAGGGGGATCCCTGCCCCCTCCAGGCACTCACATGCAGCTCACTGCTTTCTGTGTCGAAGAGCCTTTTCTTTCTTCGGTTTCGTAATCGCTATCGGGATCGGGATCGATATCCATAAACTGAGGGTTCCTGCTGCACGGAATGACATATTCTTTCGATTTCGATAGCGATCCCGATTTCGATTTGGATTCTCATAAATATTAACTCATAACCCACGTTTATGGGGGCGGCGACAAGACTGTCAGTCAAAACGGTGAGTTGTCTTAAAATCACTTAATTTTATGGTCACTACATTTATTGCGT